>NZ_OX336253.1:2100000-2354813 GCF_946902045.1 Neisseria sp. Marseille-Q5346
TGCCCAAAACGTATTGGGAAATAAAGGAGCCGCAGGCGGCAAATATGGAGAGGACGACTAGAAATAAAACAGTCTTGCGGAAAAAGTTCATAACATAAAACCTTTCAGACGGCCTGGACGTAAAACAGCCGCTAAATAACGTTTACTTTAACACAAAACGCATATGCTTTTTTTGGTTTGACGGTTTTTTGCGTATGTTTGTTGATGTTGCGTAACCATAAATATGGAAATAAGAATGTGTTCCATATCGAAAAGGCCGTCTGAAATGTTCAGACGGCCCTTAGGGGAGAGACGTTTTATTTTTTCCCGTGAGATTTTTTGACATCTGCTTCAGTAATCGTACCGCCGCCATTATTGAAGGCGTTCATGATGTAAGTGGCAACGGCGGCGACATCGGCATCGTTGATGGCGGTAGAAGGCATGAAGCCGTTGTAGGATTTGCCGTTTACTTTAATTGGGCCGTTGATGCCTTTGGTCATGCTTTGCAACAGGACTTGCGGTTTTTTGTTGATATAGTCGGACTGGAATAAAGGCGGGAACATGGCACCTCGACCTTCGCCTTTTTTACCGTGGCAGGCGGCGCAGTTGGTTTCGTAAATCTTTTGTCCTTTGCTCATCAACGCGGCATCAGTGGCAAAAGCGGTTGGGATGCTGAGTGCGGTCAGAAGGAGCAGGATAGGGCGGAGTGCAGTCATGATGTGTTCCTTTTTGAGTAGTGTTTTTGATGGCCACACGCTTGGTTTGCGTTTTAATAGCTTGATGATAACGCTAAAGGCCGTCTGAAAGTGGATTTTTCAGACGGCCTTTGGTTTAGGTCAAATCCAGCCTTGCAGATTGGCTCGACTTAATTGTGCAAGTGCGGCAATCCAGTCGGCGGAATCGTTGAGGCAGGGGATGTAACGGTATTCTTTGCCGCCTGCGGCGTGGAATTGTTCGCGTCCCATAATGGCGATTTCTTCCATGGTTTCGAGGCAGTCGGCCAAGAAGCCGGGGCAGAATACGTCGAGTTTGGTTGTGCCTTGTTTCGGCAGCTGGTCAAACAGGGCTTGCGTGCTGGGCTTGACCCATTGGGATTTGCCAAACTGGCTTTGGAAAGAAACGATGTATTCTTGTTCGGCCAAGCCCAATGCCTGCGCCAGCAGTTCGGCAGTATGGTGGCACTCGTCAGGATAAGGGTCGCCGTCGTCGTGATGCTTTTGCGGAATGCCGTGGAAACTCAACATCAGTTTTTCGCTGCGTCCGTTTTGGGCCCAATAGGCTTCAATATGCTGCTTCATGGCTTGAATATAGGCGGCATCGTCGTAGTAACGGGAGACGGTGCGGACACTCATTTGGTTGCGTTGCAGCAATAATTCTTGAAACACTTTGTCCAAAGCCGCGCCGGTAGAAGAGCCGGCATATTGCGGATAGAGCGGGATGACCAGCAATTTGCCCACGCCTTGGGCTTTGAGTTCCGCCAAAACATCGGCAACGCTTGGATTGCCATAAGTCATGGCATGACGGACGATAACATCGGGCAAATGTTTGGCCAGGGCTTCTGCTTGGCGGTGTGTGTAAACCTCAAGCGGCGAACCTTCTTTAAACCAAACTTTTTCATAGGCATGCGCGCTTTTTTTGGGGCGAAAAGTCAATACTAAGCCGCGCAATATCGGTTGCCATAAGAGCTTGGGCAGTTCGACAACGCGTTGATCAGACAGAAATTCTTTCAAGTAAGGTTTGACTGCGGCAGCAGTGGGCGCGTCAGGCGTGCCGAGGTTGAGCAGCAGGACGGCGGTGCGGTTTTGTGCGGTGTAGGCTAAGGGCGGTTCGGTATGGAAACGGGACATGGTTGTGCTTTATTAATGAAGAATATTGAGGCCGTCTGAAAAGCAGTTTGAATCAAAACCTAGTTTCAGACGGCCTTTAAAAGGATTAATCCACACCACGGGCGCGGTTTTCATGGAATTGCGCCTGCCAATCGGCAAATTTGCCTTGTTCGATGGCTTCGCGCATTTCTTCCATGATGACTTGGTAGAAGTGCAGATTGTGGATGGTGTTGAGCTGTGCGCCCAAGATTTCGCCGACTCGGTGCAGGTGGTGCAGGTAGGAGCGGCTGAAATTCTGACAGGCGTAGCAGGTGCAGCTTTCATCAATCGGACGCTCGTCGAGTTTGTGTTTGGCGTTTTTGATTTTCAAATCGCCAAAACGGGTAAACAGCCAGCCGTTACGCGCATTGCGGGTAGGCATGACGCAGTCGAACATATCCACGCCGTGTGCCACGCCGTACACTAAGTCTTCAGGCGTGCCGACGCCCATCAAATAATGAGGTTTGTGTTCCGGCAGGATAGGGCCGACGGCGCGCAACATGCGGTACATTTCGGGCTTAGGTTCGCCAACGGACAAGCCGCCGATGGCCAAGCCGGGGAAGTCGAGCTCTTCCAAACCTTTCAGCGATTCTTCGCGCAAATCTTCATACATTGCGCCTTGTACAATGCCAAACAGCGCATTTGGGTTTTTCAGGTCTTCAAAAGCCTTTTTGCTTCGCTCCGCCCAGCGCAGGCTCATTTGCAGCGATTTTTGCGCTTGGCTGTGCGTTGCTTCGCCAGGGGTGCACTCGTCCAACTGCATCACGATGTCGGAATTCAACACGGTTTGGATTTTCATCGACACTTCGGGCGAGAGGAACAGTTTGTCGCCGTTGATCGGGCTTTGGAATGTACAGCCTTCTTCGGTCAGCTTGCGCATGTCGGACAACGAGAATACTTGGAAGCCGCCCGAGTCGGTCAAAATCGGCTTGTCCCAGCCAATGAATTCGTGCAAGCCGCCGAATTGTTCGATGACTTCCAAACCCGGGCGCAGCCACAGATGGTAAGTGTTGCCTAAGATGATTTGCGCTTTGATGTCATGCAGGTTTTGCGGGTTCATCGCTTTGACCGAACCGTAAGTGCCGACCGGCATAAATACAGGTGTTTCGATTTTGCCGTGGTTCAGTTCCAAAGTGCCGCGTCGGGCATGACCGTCTTTTTTGTGTAAGGTAAATTTGAGCATAGTAATTAAGAGATTGGGCGTTCGCGTGTGTGCGAAATGAAAGGGCAGATTATAAAGGATTTTTCGTTGGTTGACGGCTGGATTTTATCTTTGTCAAAACAATGCTTCAGACGGCCTGAATAATAGAAGAAATAAAAAATGAGGCATAAATCAAACAAAAATATCCAGGCCGTCTGAAAAGTATTTACAGATGCTTGCAAAAGGGAACACGCTTCGTTACAATAAGCGACTTAGATGAAGGCACATAGCTCAGTTGGTTAGAGCACCACCTTGACATGGTGGGGGTCGTTGGTTCGAGTCCAATTGTGCCTACCAAATTTCCATAACGGCTTTATGCCGTTATTTTTTAATGTTTTGGAGCTTTCTGATGTTGAACATTACCTTGCCGGACGGTTCGGTCCGCCAATATAAATCACCCGTTACCGTGGCGCAAATTGCAGCGTCTATCGGTGCAGGTTTGGCAAAGGCAACGGTAGCAGGCAAGGTTAACGGTAAATTGGTGGATGCTTGCGATCCGATTACCGAAGATGCCCACGTTCAAATCATTACGCCTAAAGACAAAGAAGGCGTGGAAATTATCCGCCACTCCTGCGCGCACTTGGTCGGTCATGCGGTCAAGCAGCTCTACCCTGATGCCAAAATGGTTATCGGCCCGGTGATTGAAGACGGGTTCTATTACGATATTGCAACTGAAAAACCATTTACGCCTGATGATGTAGCCGCCATCGAAGCGCGCATGAAAGAATTGATTGCACAAGACTACGACGTCATTAAAGTGATGACGCCCCGTGCAGAAACCATCAAAATTTTCCAAGATCGCGGCGAAGAGTACAAATTGCGTCTGATTGAAGACATGCCTGAAGTGGAAGCAATGGGTATGTATCATCATCAAGAATACGTCGATATGTGCCGCGGTCCTCACGTTCCCAATACCCGTTTCTTGAAAAACTTCAAGCTGACCAAACTGGCAGGCGCATACTGGCGCGGCGACAGCAACAATGAAATGCTGCAACGTATTTACGGTACAGCCTGGGCAAGTAAAGACGAATTAAAAGCCTATATCCAACGCATCGAGGAAGCGGAAAAACGCGACCACCGTAAGCTGGGTAAACAATTGGATTTGTTCCACCTGCAAGATGAAGCGCCGGGTATGGTGTTCTGGCATCCTAAAGGCTGGGCTTTGTGGCAAGTGATTGAGCAGCATATGCGCAAAGAGCTGAATGCTGCCGGTTATAAAGAAGTGAAAACGCCTCAGATTATGGATAAAACCTTCTGGGAAAAATCCGGCCACTGGGAAAACTATAAAGACAATATGTTCGTGACCAGTTCCGAAAAACGCGAATACGCGGTTAAACCGATGAACTGTCCGGGTCATGTGCAAATTTTCAATAACGGCTTGCGTTCATATCGCGATTTGCCAATGCGTTTGGCTGAGTTCGGTTCTTGCCACCGCAATGAACCAAGCGGTGCGTTGCATGGTCTGATGCGTGTTCGCGGTTTTGTGCAAGATGATGCGCATATCTTCTGTACCGAAGATCAAATCGTTGATGAAGCACGCGCATTTAATAAATTGTTGGTTCGCATTTACAAACAATTCGGTTTCCATGATGTTGCCGTGAAGTTGTCCCTCCGCCCTGAACAACGTGCAGGTTCTGACGAAGTCTGGGATAAAGCCGAACAAGGCCTGCGTGATGCGTTGACCGCTTGCGGCGTAGAGTGGGAAGAATTGCCTGGCGAAGGCGCATTCTATGGTCCTAAGATTGAGTACCATGTCAAAGATGCCTTGGGTCGCTCTTGGCAGTGCGGTACCCTGCAATTGGACTTCGTATTGCCGGAGCGTTTGAATGCAGAATATGTAACCGAAAACAACGACCGTGCGCGTCCTGTAATGTTGCACCGTGCTATTTTGGGTTCTCTGGAGCGCTTCATCGGTATTCTGATCGAAAACCATGCAGGCTCATTCCCATTGTGGCTTGCGCCGGTTCAAATGGTGATTATGAATATCACCGAGAACCAAGCAGATTATTGTCGTGAAGTGGCTGCTAAGTTGCAGGCAGCAGGCTTCCGTGTTGAATTGGATTTGCGTAACGAAAAAATCGGTTACAAAATTCGCGACAACAGCCAATACCGTTTCCCTTATCAAATCGTTGTCGGTGATAAAGAGAAACAAGAAAACAAAGTTGCGGTACGCCGCAAAGCAGAAGACTTGGGTTCTTTGAATGTAGATGATTTTATTGCGCAATTGCAGCAAGAAATCACTGACGCCCTCGTCAATCATTAATTTTTATAGGAGTATTCATCATCGCTCAAGAACGCGAAGCACGAATCAATGGTGAAATTACCGCCAAAGAAGTGCGATTAATCAGTGAGTCAGGCGATCAGCTTGGTGTCGTTTCAGTTCGTGAAGCTCTGGCTATGGCCGAAGAGCAAGATGTCGATTTGGTAGAAATTTCCCCGACTGCCAAACCGCCCGTATGCAAACTGATGGATTACGGTAAATATAAATACCAACAAGCCAAGAAGCGCGACGAAGCCAAGAAAAACCAAAAGCAGGTACAAATCAAGGAAATTAAATTCCGTCCGGGTACTGATGAAGGCGACTATCAAATCAAGATGCGCAACATCAACCGCTTCCTTGCCGATGGTGACAAAGTCAAAGTGACATTGCGTTTCCGCGGTCGTGAGATGGCCCACCAACAATTGGGCGCCCAACTGCTTGAACGCGTAAAAGAAGAGTTGGCTGAAGTGGCACAAATCGAGTCCTTCCCTAAAATGGAAGGCCGCCAGATGGTGATGATGATTGCGCCTAAGAAAAAATAAAGCTATAATGCAAGGCTTATTTCGATTGCCGCTCGAAATAAGGTTTAATTAGCGGCAAAAACCGTGGTGTTTTGGGTTCCAAGTGTTTGAAATTTATTTCAAAACCCCTTATACCTTATCTAATAACGAATGGAGTTTTCCAATGCCTAAAATGAAAACCAAGTCTAGCGCGAAAAAACGCTTTAAAGTACTGGGTAACGGTGGTGTAAAACGCGGTCATGCGTTCAAAAGTCACATCCTGACCAAAAAAACCACTAAAACTAAACGTCAATTGCGCGGCACCGCTATGGTGGATTCACGCGATTTGGCTTCTGTTGCTAAAATGTTGCCCTACGCTTAAGGAGTTTAGAATATGCCACGCGTAAAACGCGGTGTTACCGCTCGTGCTCGTCACCAAAAAGTCTTCGCGTTAGCCAAAGGCTACCGCGGTCGTCGTAAAAACGTTTACCGTGTTGCCAAACAAGCGGTAATGAAAGCCGGTCAATACGCATACCGTGACCGTCGCCAACGCAAACGTCAATTCCGTCAACTGTGGATCGTTCGTATCAACGCAGGTGCTCGTGAAAATGGTCTGTCTTACAGCAAATTCATGAACGGCCTGAAACGCGCTGCTATCGAAATCGACCGCAAAGTATTGGCTGATTTGGCTGTATTCGACAAAGCTGCATTCGCACAATTGGTTGAAAAAGCTAAAGCTGCTTTGGCTGCTTAATTCGATAAGATTATTTAAAAAGGAAGCTTATGCTTCCTTTTTTCTTTTCTTAAAGAAATCCTATGTAGTTGATTTTCTTTCTTTAAACTCTATTTTTTTATACTAATTTGCGATAGAATAGGCCTCTCTTATCAAACGGATTGGCCGCAATAAGACAAAAGGCCGTCTGAACGGGTTTGCAATCAAATCCAACAGACGGCTTTGTTGTTTCAGACGGCCTGCCATCAACAAACAGACGATAAACCACTATGGAAAATGTAAACCGTATCGTTGCAGAAGGTATTGCCGCTATTGAAACCGCGCAAGACTTCAATGCCTTAGAACAAATTAAAGCACGCTATCTTGGTAAAACCGGCGAATTGACCGGGCTTTTGAAAACTTTGGGTCAAATGTCTCCTGAAGAGCGTAAAACCATAGGCGCACACATTAACGAATGCAAAAATCAGTTTCAGACGGCCTTTAATGCCAAACGCGATGCCCTGAATGAAGCCAAGCTGCAAGCCCAATTGGCTGCAGAAGCCTTGGATATTACTTTGCCGGGCCGTGCACAAGAGCATGGCGGTTTGCATCCGGTTACTTTGACTTTGCAACGTGTGGTTGATCTGTTTCACGGTATGGGTTTTGAAGTGGCGGACGGCCCTGAAATCGAAGACGATTTCCACAATTTCCAAGCCTTGAATATTCCTGCAAATCACCCAGCGCGTGCAATGCAAGATACTTTCTACGTTGAAAACGGCGACGTTTTGCGTACACACACTTCGCCTATTCAAATCCGCTATATGCTCGACAAAAAAGAGCCGCCTATCCGCATTATTGCTCCCGGCCGCGTTTACCGTGTGGACAGTGATGCCACTCACTCGCCTATGTTCCATCAGGCCGAAGGTTTGTGGGTGGAAGAGGGTGTCACTTTTGCCGACTTGAAAGCAGTGTTCACTGATTTTATCCGTCGCTTCTTTGAACGCGATGACCTGCAAGTACGTTTCCGTCCGTCTTTCTTCCCGTTTACCGAGCCTTCTGCCGAAATCGACATCATGGGCGAAAACGGCAAATGGTTGGAAGTTGGCGGTTGCGGTATGGTACATCCTAACGTGTTGAAAAACGTTAATATCGATCCTGAGAAATACACCGGTTTCGCCTTCGGTATCGGTCTCGACCGCTTTGCCATGTTGCGCTACAACATCAATGACCTGCGCTTGTTCTTCGATAACGATTTGAACTTCTTGAAGCAGTTTGCAAAATAACGGGATTTTGGTCATCTGAAAAAGGGAAATAGAACATATGAATTTATGGACGCAAAAAAGTATTGAGTTGGCAGCTCAAAGTAATTACCTGGATCAACTCTACCGTGTGTATCCCATGTCAATTAATTTGCGCCGAGAATTATCTTTAGAAACGAAAAAAGAAATTCGCGTACATCTGGATAATCAGGACGGTGAAAAGTTGCTGTACGTTTTGCTCAAACAGGAAATATTTCCGATTAAAGACAGCTATGTCGCCTACCTGAAACGGGACAAAACTGCGATTGCCCGCAATCCTGCTACTGTAAGCCGTTTGGCGGGGATGTTGATCGAAATGGGTTTTGATGAGATTTTGGACAAAACTACTGTTCCCAAAGAAACTAACCGCCAAATCGGCCCATTGTTTAAAAATTGGATTGCTAGCGGTGCGTTGGGTGTGCCGGTTACTGATAATGTAGATGAATTTCTGAATTATCAAGGGAATATTGTGTTTAATGCTGGCGATAAGGCAATGGAAGTATTTGCTAAAACACATTTGGGCTATCAACATAATAAGGGATTGGATTTTATCGCTAAATTCAATCAGACGTATATTATCGGCGAAGCCAAGTTTTTAACCGATGTTGGCGGACATCAAAATGCTCAATTTAATGATGCATTGGCAACTATGCGTGCGCCGCTTGCGTATTCTCCTTATCAGGTCAAAACCATCGCAATTTTAGATGGTATTTTATATATTGAAAGCAGAGGTAAAATGTTTACTGAGCTTTCCTCGTTTACTAATGACGAAGTGGTCGTATCGGCGGTTTTGTTGAGAGATTATTTGTTTTCGGTATGACCATGCAGCTTATTTATCCCAACAAGCAGTCTGAAAATCAGATTATCGCACAAGCTGAAAGAATTCCGCCGCTTGCCTTAAATAAACCGCTTCCGCTTTTGTTTTTCGGCGATAATTTCCATGCACTCTCCGCCTTGCTTAAGAGTGGCTATCGCGAACGGATTGATTTGATTTACATTGATCCACCATATAACACAAAACAAAATTTCACTGTATCAGATGGACGAAGCAGTACCATAAGTCGTACTACTTACGGCATTACTGCATATTCTGATAGTCGCAGCATGGAAGAGTATTTGGAATTCATGCGTGAACGCCTGATTTTAATGCGTGAATTATTGTCGCCTCGTGGATCAATTTATGTACATATTGATAGTAAAGTTGGGCATTATCTGAAAATTATTATGGATGAAGTATTTGGTGCGGAAAATTTTAAAAATGATATAGCCCGAATCAAATCGAACCCCAAAAATTTTGTACGGCGAGCATTCGGCAATGAAAAAGATATGATTTTGTTTTATGCTAAAAACGCTAAAAAAAATATTTTCAACAACATTACCATTCCACTAACCAATGAAGACAAAATAGAAATGTTTCAAAAGGTTGATGAGAATGGGCGACGTTATAATACGGTCCCTGTCCATGCACCAGGTGAAACGCAAAATGGGGAAACAGGTGGAATGTGGCGTGGAATTTTGCCTCCGAAGGGTAGGCATTGGCGCAGTACCCCATCTGAATTAGATAAGCTGGATGAACAGGGATTATTAGAGTGGTCAAAAAATGGTGTTCCGCGTATAAAAAAATTTGCCGATGAGCATAAGGGAAAAAAGATACAGGATATTTGGCAGTATAAAGATCCTGTTTACCCTATTTATCCAACTGAAAAAAATGCTCAAATGCTGGAAATGATTATTGCTCAATCATCTCTCCCTGACTCTATTGTTTTAGACTGTTTTGCAGGCAGTGGCTCAACCTTGTGGGCAGCACAAAATTTAGGGAGAGAATGGATTGGCATCGATGCATCGGAAGTTGCCGTTCACGTCATACAACAAAGATTTGGCCTGTTCCCTGTACAAACGATAACGATTGAAAAATTTCAAGCTGGCTGAAATTCTAAAACTCAGCCTACCACCCAAGAAAAGGTTGTTTGAAAACAAAATCTGATAAAACAAAAGTTAATTAGTTGATTGAGAACATAACATGCAATTTCCTTATTCATGGCTGAGAACCCAAGCCAATCCTGATCTTTCTGCCGATAAACTGGAACATCTTTTGACCATGGCCGGTTTGGAAGTGGAAGAAATCGATACTGCCGCCCCTGCTTTCAGTGGCGTGGTTGTTGCCGAAGTAAAATCTGTTGAAAAACATCCTGATGCAGACCGTTTGAACGTTACTCAAGTTGATGCCGGTACGGGCGAGTTGGTTCAGATTGTTTGTGGTGCGCCGAATGTCAAACCGGGCATTAAAGTGCCGTGTTCCTTGCCGGGTGCTGTTTTGCCGGGCAATTTCAAAATTAAGCCGACTAAAATGCGCGGTGTGCCATCAAACGGTATGCTGTGTTCGACCAATGAACTGGGTTTGCCTGATGATGGTGCAGATGGTCTGCACATTTTGCCTGAAGATGCGCCTGTCGGTGCCAACATCCGCGAATACTTGGATTTGGACGATACGCTGTTTACGTTAAAAATTACGCCTAACCGCGCTGATTGTTTGAGCGTTAAGGGTATTGCGCGTGAGGTTTCTGCATTGACTCAATGTGCGTTTACGCCTGTTGAAATTCAGACGGCCTCTATCGGCAGCGAGAAAAAACAGGCTGTCCGTATTGATGCACCGGCCGACTGCGGCCGTTTTATCAGCCGCGTTATTGAAAATGTCAATGCGAAAGCGGCTACTCCCGATTGGATGAAACAACGTTTGGAACGCAGCGGTATCCGCAGCATTTCCGCATTGGTGGACATTGGTAACTATGTGATGCTGGAAATCGGTCAGCCTATGCATGTTTTCGATGCTGACAAGCTGTCAGGCAGTTTGATTGTCCGCCGTGCTCAAAATGGCGAGACTTTGGCGTGTCTGAATGAGAAGATGGTTACTTTGGCTGACAATACACTGGTGGTCGCTGATGAAAAAGGTGCGTTGAGCTTGGCCGGCTTGATGGGCGGCGAGGCAAGCGCGGTTTCTGATGAGACACAAAATATTGTGTTGGAAGCTGCTTGGTTTGCTCCAGAGATTATTGCCGGTAAATCCCGTCAATACGGTTTTGGCTCGGATTCTTCTTTCCGTTTTGAACGTGGTGTGGATTACCGCTTGCAAGCTGATGCCATTGAGCGTGCTAGCGAATTGGTGTTGCAGATTTGCGGTGGCGCGGCCGGTGAAATGGTTGAAGCACAAGGCAAATTGCCCGAGGCAAAACAGGTCGAATTGCGTTTAGGCCGTCTGAAAACGGTATTGGGCGTTGAAATCCCTGCCGAGCAAGTCGAAATTATCTTGCAACACTTGGGTTTGCAGCCTGAGAAAACTGCAGAAGGCTTCCGTGTCACTTCTCCTAGCTTCCGTTTCGACATCGAAATCGAAGCCGATTTGATTGAAGAAATCGGTCGTGTTTACGGTTATGAAAATATTCCCGACGACTATACTTCAGGCCGTCTGAAGATGTTGGCTTTGCCTGAAACCAAACGTCCGCGTTTTGCGGTTTATAACGAAATGGCGGCTCGCGGTTACCGCGAAGTAGTCAGCTATGCGTTTGTGGATGAGCAATGGGAGCAAGACTTTGCTGCCAATACCAATCCTATCCGCCTGCAAAATCCGTTGGCGGCGCAGTATGCCGTTATGCGTTCTACGCTTATCGGCGGTTTGGTGGAAGTTTTGCAAAACAATTTGAACCGTAAGCAAAACCGCGTACGCGTGTTTGAAATTGCCCGTGTGTTCAGCAAAGATTCGGCTGATCAATTTGTTCAAAACGAACGTATTGGCGGTTTGTGGTATGGCTCCGTGTTGCCTGAGCAATGGGGTGAGAAAACACGCTACGTAGATTTTTACGATATGAAAGCCGATGTTGAGAGCCTTTTGAAAAACAAGGAAGTATCCTTTGTTAAGACAGAACATCCGGCATTGCATCCAGGACGTGCCGCCAATATCGTTTCAGACGGCAAAGTAGTTGGTTTTGTTGGCGAGTTGCATCCGAAATGGCTGCAAAAATATGATTTGCCACAAGCGCCGCTGGTGTTTGAAATCGATATGGATGCGGTATTGGGCCGTGAGAAAACCCGTTATCAGTCTGTATCCAAATTCCAACCTGCGCGCCGAGATTTGGCATTTGTAATGCCTGAAGCTGTAACGCATGATGATTTGTTAAATGCCCTGAAAGCGGCGGCAAACAAGCTGGTTCAAGAAATCAGCGTGTTTGACGTTTACCGCGGTACGGGCGTGCCTGAAGGCATGAAGAGCGTTGCCGTCAAAATCATTTTGCAAGATATGGAAAACACGCTGACAGATGAAGTCATCGAGCCTTTGGTTGCGAAAATGATTAAAGCGGCAGCCGAAAAAGACGCACAGCTTCGCGCTTAAAATAAGATAAAAGTTGTCGCCAAAAATCACCAATAATATTTGATTTTTTGGTGAGGACTTGATTTTTAAAAGAATTTTGGTAATAATTGCACCAGTTTGAATGAAGGTAAACACATGACACTAACTAAAGCAGAATTGGCTGATATTTTGGTCGACAAAGTCAGCAACGTCACCAAGAATGATGCCAAAGAAATCGTCGAGCTCTTTTTTGAAGAAATCCGCAGCACTTTGGCGCGTGGTGAAGAAATTAAAATTTCCGGTTTCGGTAATTTCCAATTACGCGACAAACCTCAACGCCCTGGCCGTAACCCTAAAACAGGCGAAGAAGTGCCGATTACCGCACGCCGTGTGGTAACTTTCCATGCCAGTCAAAAACTCAAAGGCATGGTGGAGCATTACTATGACAAACAACAATAATCCGGTTATTCCTGCCAAGCGTTATTTTACGTTGGATGAAATGTGCCAATTGGTGCAAATCAGTCCGGCTCAGTTTGCCCAATGGCAGCATGAAAATAATGTTGTGATTGGATACGGTGGCGATCGATATACGCGCTCAGATGTAGTTAAGTTGTTGAAACTGAAAGATACGTTTGAACCGTATATCGATACGTTCAGCCGTGGCGCTTTGGATGCAAACGGCAATCCTGCCGCCAATGCGGAAGAAGTCCGTCATGGTCTGACGCAGATTTTGTCTGATTTAGAGCGTCATCTGAGCTCTGAAAAACAAAATCACCATGTCGAGCTGTAATCGATAGGGAAATTGTGATCAAAAGTGCGAAGGCATACAAAGATTTGCATAATTGATTCTAATAAAGGCTGTTTGAATGATTTTCAGACGGCCTTTATTGTTTTATATTGCTTTCAAAATATCAGAATCTTGATTGCAAATGATTCTATGAAATAGCCGTAAATGTTATACTTAGCCTCTTGTTTGCCAATTTGGAAGAAACAGTCATTAGATAATGCGGATAAATGCCGCTTATTCATGGCAGACTGAGGTTTTTAAAACAAATATAACGGCAGAATAAACAGGTTGCCGGACAACATTCAAATCGATGAAATGGATAGCAGAAAATGAGCAGAATCCAACAAACTTTCTCAGCGCTCAATGGCGCAAAAGCACTGATTCCTTATATTACAGTGGGTGATCCCAACCTTGAGACGACCTTGGCATTGATGCATAGCCTGGTGGCTAATGGTGCTGATATTTTGGAACTGGGTGTGCCGTTTTCTGACCCGATGGCAGATGGCCCGACTATTCAACGTGCGGCTGAAAGGGCGTTGGCAAATCAAGTTTCCTTGCACGACGTATTGGAAACAGTGCGCTTGTTCCGCCAAACCAATGATAAAACGCCGGTCGTGTTAATGGGCTATTTGAACCCAGTACATAAAATGGGTTATCAGGCGTTTGCACAAGCGGCTGCCGAAGCAGGTGTTGATGGCGTGTTGACCGTGGATTCTCCGGTAGAAACCATTACGCCTTTGCATGAGTCGTTGAAAGTACAAGGTATTGATTGCATTTTCCTTATTGCACCAACAACAACTGAGGAGCGTATTCAAACGATTGCCAAAGTAGCCGGCGGTTTTGTGTATTATGTATCTCTCAAAGGTGTAACCGGTGCGGCAAGTTTGGATACTGAAGAAGTTTCGCGTAAAATAGAGCTTTTGCGCAAATACATTGATATTCCGATTGGTGTCGGCTTCGGCATCAATAATGCGGAGAGTGCGCGTAAGATTGGTGCGGTAGCAGATGCCGTTATTGTCGGCAGCCGTATCGTCAAAGAGATTGAAAGCCACGCAGGTAGCGAGGCTGAAGCAGTAGGCGTGTTGGTTAAAGAGTTGAAAGACGCGATTCGCTAATATTTTTTATTCCATTATTTCAGACGGCCTTACGTTCAACAGGCCGTCTGAATTCTGAATACCAAGGAGTCATTCATGAGCTGGCTAGATAAAATTCTTCCTCCGAAAATTAAAAACCGAAGCAGTTCGTCCAGCGTCCCTGAAGGCCTGTGGCACAAATGTCCGTCTTGTTCGGCAACGGTTTATTCAACCGAGTTGAAGCAAAACAGCGAAGTCTGCCCGAAATGTAATCACCACAATCCGCTTTCTGCGCGCGAACGTTTGGACCTGCTTTTGGATGAAGAAGGCCGTGAAGAGATTGCAGCCAATATTAAACCGACAGATCCGCTGAAATTCAAAGACAGCAAAAAATATCCCGACCGCCTCGCGGCTGCGCGTAAAGCAACCGGCGAAGACGATGCATTGGTTGTTATGAAAGGCACCATGAACGGTCTGCCTGTCGTTGTGGCTGCGTTTGAATTCCGTTTTATCGGCGGCTCTATGGGTTCGGTCGTGGGCGAGCGTTTCGTGCAGGGTGTACGTCGTGCCGTTGCAGATAATTGTTCGTTTATTTGCGTGGCGGCTTCCGGTGGTGCGCGTATGCAGGAAGGGATTAACTCTTTGATGCAGATGACGAAGACCAGCGCAGCTTTGCATTTGCTGACTGAAAAACGTCTGCCGTTTATTTCCGTATTGACCGACCCGACCATGGGCGGAGTGTCTGCCAGCTTTGCCTTCTTGGGTGATGTGGTTTTGGCAGAACCGAATGCGCTGATTGGTTTTGCAGGTCCGCGCGTTATCGAGCAGACTGTACGCGAAACCTTGCCGGAAGGTTTCCAACGTGCAGAATTTTTGTTGGAGAAGGGCGCAATCGACCAAATCGTCGATCGCCGTTCCATGAAAAAACGTATCAGCGATTTGATTACTTTGTTGCGTCATGAAGGTAAAGTAACTGCTGCTTGATTGGCATAATAAGAAAGGCCGTCTGAAAATAATATTTCAGACGGCCTTTTTAATTATTGATGATTAAGCAGTCAATGCGGTTTTCAAAACCTTGTTGACTTCGCCCATGTCGGCTTTGCCGGCCAGGCGGGTCTTCAATACGCCCATGACTTTGCCCATATCTGCCATACCTGATGCACCGGTTTCTGCAATGACTGCTTCCACGACAGTCTTGATTTCTTCTGCGGACATCATTTGCGGCAGGTAGCGATTGAGGATTTCGATTTCCGCGTTTTCTTTGTCAGCCAAATCTTGACGGCCGGCTTCGGTGTAGATTTTGGCGCTGTCTTTGCGCTGTTTTACCATTTTGGTCAGGATAGAGATGACTTTTGCGTCATCGGCTTCGGTGCGCTCATCTACTTCAAATTGTTTGATGGCGGCATTAATCAGGCGGATGGTGCTTAAAGACACTTGGTCTTTGGCACGCATGGCGGTTTTCATGTCTTCGGTTAATTGTGTTTTTAGGCTCATAATGTTCTCACTTTATATCAATAAAAAGGTGCCGTCTGAAAAACAAAACACACCGCAAAGCTGCCCTTGCGGTGTGTCGTTTATCACAGGGCAGGCCTGTAATTAGTACATTTTAGGAGGCAGTTGTTGGCTGCGCAGACGTTTTTGCAGACGTTTGGCTGCAGCAGCTTTTTTGCGTTTGCGTTCAGTAGTTGGTTTTTCGTACGCTTCACGGGCGCGCAGTTCGGTCAACAGACCGGTTTTTTCTACGGCACGTTTGAAACGACGCATGGCAACTTCAAATGGTTCATTCTCTTTAACACGAATAGCAGGCATTTTATTTCCTTTAAATTTTGTTCAATCAAACCGTTTTAAGAAATAGAGGACGGTTTGTCATAATGGGGGAGTTGTTGTATCGCTGGTTTGCCTAGGGCAGGGCGGGATACGCGCCGTGATGTAAACATCACCTCCTAACAAGTCGGCTTTTGCCGTGCAAGTGACCTTTTCGGTCAGAAACAATCGGGCGATTATCTTATAAACCCGATAGTCTGTCAAGGTTGCAGGCCGTCTGAACGTTTGATTCTGTCTCACTTTTCAGACGGCCTATCGGGTATTAATAACGGCCGGGAACCGTACCCATACGTTGTTTCAACGAAGTTTGCGGTTCGTTGAACAATGACGCGTAATAAGTCGCGTTGGTCATGACTTTTTTCACGTAATCACGAGTTTCGGTGAATGGGATGGTCTCGGCGTAGATGGCGCCTTCCAAAGGAGAAGAAGCCTGCCAGTTGCGGGCGCGGCCGGGGCCGGCGTTGTAGCCTGCGGTGGCCATCACTTCGTTATTTTGCAGGCGGCGTTTGGCATCTGCCATGTACCAAGTACCCATGCGGATGTTGCCGTCCATGGTGTAGAGTTCGCTGCTGCTCATGCCGATTTTGCCGGCAATTTCGCGGGCGGTTGCAGGCATGACCTGCATCAGGCCTTGTGCGCCGACGCTTGATTGCGCGCCCATGACAAAGCGGCTCTCTTGGCGAATCAAACCGTAAACCCATGCCGGGTCAACGCCTGCCTGTGCGGCATAGCGGACGGTCAGGTCTTTAAACGGAGAGAGATAGCGCAGTTTGTAGTTGAGTTTGTGGTCGGTACGGTCGGCGCTGTTGATTGCCATGTCGTAGAACTGGTTGTCGAAAGCGACTTGTGCGGCAGTCAGCAGGTTGTCTTCGTTGAAGTCGCGGGTGGCAAAACGCCATTCCGCCTGTGCCTGACGGCGCATTTTGGAATCGCCGTTGCTTTGGCTGTTTTTAAACAGAACCAATGCGCGTTTGATGGCACCGTCTTCGCTCATACGGCGGACGTCTCTGGCATCGGCATCAGAAACATTGTTGCGCGTATTGATGCGGCGGCCCAGTTCTTCACCTGCCATTACGGCGTAGAAATTGCGGCCGGAAGCGGCAGCTTTTTCATACATTTCTTTGGCTTGGCTGCTTTTGCCTTGTGCGGCAAAGCTGCGGCCCAGCCAATATTGCCATGTCGGGTCTTTTTGCAGTTTTTCAGGCATATGCTGAATCACGCTTGCCAATTCGTCCCAACGTTGCAGACGCAAAGCGGCGCGTGCGTACCATTCCAATTGTTCGTCGGTCAGTTGTTTGCGGTCGGAAACGCGACCGTAGTAGCTCAAAGCGGTCGGCATATTTTGGCTTTGTGCATGGTAGTGGCCCAATACGCCCCATGCGAAGCTGCGTTGTTCGCGGCTGAGGCCGGATTCCATGTCGGACAGGGTGGCGGCGGCAGAAGCGGATTTACGTGCATCTTTGCCGATTACGCTCAACAGGCTGTATTCGGCCGCACCTTGCGTGCCACCTTCAAACGGGCTGCCCAATGCGGCAGCGAGGTTGCGTGCATCTGTGGTTTGGCTGTTGCTCAATAAGCCGCGTACGCGACGCCATGCGTCGTTGGTGTTCAGACGGCCTGAAGCTGCCGCGCTTTCAACTAAGCGGGTACAGCCGGCAGGCAGTTTGCCGGTAACGCGAACCAGCTCGGCGGCTTTGCTGTAATTGCCGCTGCTCAAATCGGCATAACATTGCACTTCTTGTGCGACGCCGGCGGCGTTCAATTTACTGAATTCTTGACGGAACAAATCCCATTGGCCGCGCGCACCCAAGGTTTTCAGCCATTCGTTGCGGACGTTTTCAGCCATTGCGCTGTCGCTGGCTTGGGATAAAAATTGTTGTACCCAAGCATCGTCGCCGCGTTTGGCGGCATCGATGGCGCTTTGGTATTGACTGTAATCGGACAGGACTTTGGATTCGCTGTCGGCGCGGCGTGAAGGAATAGAAGTAGATTTAGGCTGAACGACGGTTTCGGTTTTCGAAGCAGTCGGTGTGTTTTGGGTGGCGCACGCCGATAAAACAGCGGCGGTAATCAAGCTGAGGGAGAGAGGGAAAAGACGTTGAACGTTCATTGGATACCGTGTCGTTTTTAGAATCAAAATAGCTGCTTATTTTAAATGATTTATGCGGAATAACCGAATTACAAACCGATATTTACATTTTCAAAGCCCGGAAATGACTAAGGCCGTCTGAAATATGAAACACTTTTGAGGTATTCCTAATTCAGACGGCCTTTTATGAAGGAAGTCGTCAATCGGGTTTGTGTTCGATATAGTCTTGCGGCTTGTCGGCTTTGCTGGTGCGCGTAACCGTATATTCGCCTTCGATAATGTCTTCATCCTCTTTGGCGGAGCTGTAAGTCTGACGGCTTTGGAAAGACTGCGTAGAAGAAGCGGTCGCGTTGCCTTTAAACGGAATCAGCAAGAGCAGGGCGACGGCGGTTGAAATAAAGCCGGGACTGAGCAGGAAAACCGCGGCAGCAGTATAGCGAATCGGCCACAACATCTGATAGAGGGAAATGTTTTGGCCGCTGCGGACGGCTGCGCCTGCGAGCAAAAGGCCGGAAATGCCGGTATGGCGCAGCATAAAGATACCGCTGATAAAGCTGAGAGCCATCACAAACAGCGTCCAGCCGCCACCTATCCAGTCTGCAACCCAGACGATGGACATGATTTCCAAAAAGATTAAAACCAAAAAACCGATTCCAAAATACTGCATAAGTGTTTGTTCCTTCATTCAACGGATAGTGTCGATTGTGTTCTATCTAGATAAAGATAAACCTTATTTTTTCAAGCAAATGCTGTGTGAAAAAGGGTAAACGGGTAATGAGGCCGTCTGAACAGAGATAAAAAGAAGGAAGATATTTCAGACGGCCTTTAGATATTCTATCGCATCACATTGTTCCAATCGCTTTCAAAATAACTGACGAGAATTTGGTTGTTTAAATAATTTGCTTCCACCTTGCGCCTTGCCATATCAGGCGGAAAACGGAACATTTCGGCAACGGTCTGGGCATTAAGATAGCGGGTGCGTACGTCGAATTTTTGCGGAATGGGGAAGTTTTGGTCAAACCCTGCCAGCACAAATCCCCATTCGCCAAAGGAAGGGACGTAAACATGATAGGGCGCGGTATTCAACTTGGCCGCTTCGAGGGTGGCAACGACCGACCAGTAGGCATTGGGTGCGAAATAAGGCGAAGTGGATTGCACAACAATCTTGCCCTGCGGTTCAAGATGGCGGGCAACGAGGCGGTACATGGGGACGGAGTAAAGTTTGCCCAGCGAGAAATTGGACGGGTCGGGCAGGTCGATGATGATAACGTCGAATTTTTCAGACGACCCTTCCAGCCATTTGGCGGCATCGTCGTTGACGACGTGCATTTTGGGATGGGACAGCGAGCCTTGGTTGAGCGCGCTCAAGGTGGCGGAGGTTCTAAAGGTGGCGGTCATGTCGGGGTCGAGATCGACCAAAGTCACATTTTTGACCTGCGGGTATTTCAAGACTTCGCGTGCCGCCAATCCGTCGCCGCCGCCGAGAATCAGGATGCGTTCGGCATGGGGCACCATCTGCATGGCAGGCAGAACAAGTGCTTCATGGTAACGTGCTTCGTCGCGTGAGGAGAATTGCAGGTTGCCGTTGATATAGAGACGGGTATCGTCTTTCCAGCGTGTAACGACCAGCCGTTGGTAGGGAGAATGGCTTTGATAGACGACGGGATCGCCGAAATAGCTTTGTTCGGCTTTGAAAGAGATACGGTCGGCGTAGATGAAGAGCGTAATGAGCGCGGTCAATACGATAAACGCACGCGTACGGATGGCGTGATAGCGGGGTAATTCGGATTTGAATACGCGGGCGGTCAGATAGGCGACGGCGGCGTTGAAGATGCCAAACAACAAGGCGGAACGCGCCATGCCGAGTTTGGGGGCGAGCAGGAGCGGAAATAATAACGAGACGGCAAGTGCGCCCAAGTAGTCGAAAGTCAATACTTTGGAAACGAGTTCTTTAAACTCTGCGCCTTTTTGGTTTAACACGCGCATGACCAAAGGAATTTCCATGCCGACAACCATGCCGACAATCAGTACAAAAGCGTAGAGCAGGGTGCGGAACGGGGCGGCGGATAAACCGAAGGCCACAAATAATGCCAGCGCGGAAATACCGCCGATGATGCCGACCAGAAGTTCGATTTCGATAAAGCGGTGCAACACGTCTTTATCTTTGATGTATTGGGTCAGGTGGGCACCGATACCCATTGAAAACAGATAAAGCCCGATGACGGAGGAAAACTGCAAAATACTGTCGCCCAAAAGATAGCTTGCGAGCGCGGCGATGATAAGCTCGTAAGCGAGGCCGCAGCTTGCGACGATAAAAACGGAGATGATGAGGGTGCGGTGGGCGTTCATGATGACGTTTTTGTTGCTTGAGTGTGGGCAATGTAATGATTTTTAAGGTGGGCTGCAAGTTTAATTATAGGATGTAGAAAAGGCCGTCTGAACAAATTGTTTCAGACGGCCTTTAATCTGTCAGGCATTAATAGCGGTGTTTGAATACCATGCCCACTGCGTAAGAAGATTTTTTCGGCAAATCTTCGTCGTATTTCGGATTGACGTTTTCTTTCAACCAGCCGGCACCAAGTGTGGCGGTTGTTCGTTTGGAGAAGCTGTAATCGGTGCTGACGGCGACGTGTTTGTAGTCTTCGCCGACAGAGCTTTTACCGTAGGCAAAGCCGATTTGAGGTTTGAAATTGCCCACTTTGTATGAGCCGGACACCATAAATTCTTTGGTGTTGTTGATTTCTTTGTCGTAAGAACCGGCTACGTTGCCCGCTGCATCTTTCCATACGCCCCAGCAGCTGAAGCCGTCGCAAGTGTTTTTGGCGTATTGGAACGCAGCATCGACGGAGATTTTGTCTTTGCTGTATCCGGCCATGAATGCGTGTGCTTGGAAGTCTTTGGTTTCGGTTGGAGAGTCGTTGGGTGCGTATTCGGCAGCGTAGTGCGCGTTAAAGCCGTTGTTTGGGTGGTAGTAGTCTACACCCCAGCCGAAGACCCAGTCGCCGTCACGTTTTTTGTCCGGATTCCAGTCATTGTTGTTGCGCGCGGCATTGGAACCGGGGGAAACGTTGAATTTGAATTGGAAACCGTTTTTCCAAGGCGACTCATAAGCCATGGAAACACGGCGTTGGCCGAAGCGGGAAATTTTGCCGAACTCCAAAATCGGGCTGTTGGTGTCGAACGGGTTCAGATAAATGCTGTTCATGGGCGTACTGATGTAACCCATTTTGACGGTGCCAAGGTTTTTGTAGCTGTTGAGCGCGACGTATGAGTCGGCAGTACCCCAGCCGCCCCAGCGGTCGGAATCGAAGTAAATAAAGGAGCCAAGTTGCCATTTCAACCATAAGTCGTCGTTGAGTCGTACTTCATCGGAGAGATAAAGACTAGAACTTTTATCGGAAATGGTTGTATTGGTTACACCGGTTTTATTGTTGTGTTCTACCTCGGTCATGATGTAGATGGTGCCGCTCATTTTAGGTTCGGCGTGGGCGGCACTTAGGGAAGAGCCGATGAGGGCAGTGGCAATAAAGTAAGATAACTTCTTCATTTGATTCTCCTTTTTATGTCTTTTTCTTGCTTATGGCGAAAGAGTTCGGATAATCTTATTTGACAAAACATAAAAAATCAATACATTTGTAACTTATCGTAGGATAAATTGAAAAATAGTTTTCAGTTACGTATTTTTGTGTTAATTTGCCGACAATCTTAGACGGCTATTATTATTTCGATGGAATATGTGGTTTAAAACACTATTTTCATGGTTTGAAATGGATGATTTAACTATGCTAGAGAACTTCTAAATAAATGTAGTTGAGTGTAGTTTGAATAATCAGGCCGTCTGAAAAAGAAGAATACCCAAAAGAAGGAATGAAATATGGCCGGAAAAACCTATCCGCTGTTGGCTGCATCATTGGCTGCCGTATTCGCATTGTCAGCGTGCAGCCGCGATGTCAAACCTGCTCCTGAGTTTAAACGTACCGATTATGAGCGCGTGGTGGTCAGCAACGGCGTCGAGCCGGGTACGCTGGATCCTCAGATGAGCGGCGATATGGCGGCCGGTGCGATTATCCGTCAGTTGATGGATGGTTTGGTTGGTACGGATGCCGAAGGCAAAACCATTCCTGCTTTGGCGGAAAAATGGGAGAGCGAGGGCGAGCGTGTTTGGACCTTCCATCTGCGTGATGCCAAATGGAGCAATGGCGATCCGATTACTGCCGAAGATTTTGTATACAGCTTCCGCCGTCTTGCCGATCCGGCCACCGGCGCACCTTTCGGCAGCTATTTGGTCGATGCCCAAGTGGAAAATGCGGAAGATATATTAAACGGCAAAGCCAAGTCTGAGACATTGGGCGTCAAGGCGTTGGACGCGAAGACTCTGCAATTTACGCTGATTGCGCCCGTGCCTTATTTCCCCGATATGCTGATTCAGCAATTCACATTTCCGGTTCACCGCGCCACTGTCGAAAAATATGGCAATAAGTGGACGCAGCCCGGTCATTATGTTTCCAGTGGCGCTTATCTGTTAACGGATTGGAAAGTCAACAGCCACATCAATATGGAACGCAATCCCAATTATTACGATAAAGACAAAGTGGCCATTCCGAAGGCGGTTTTCTTGTCAGGTAGCGGCGAGTACAACCGTTATCGCGCCAATGAAATTGATGTGACTTACGGTATTCCCAGCGATCAGGTTAAAGTGGCGGATATTGAGTTTCCAGGGCAAGTGAAACGTACAACTTCTTTGTGCAGCTGGTATTTGGAGCCGAACCACGAAGCAGCGCCGTTTAACGATCCGCGCGTCCGCAAGGCACTCAATATGCTGACGCGCCGCGACATCGTCGTCAAAGTCGGCGGCCGTGGTGATACGCCTGCGTTCCAATTGACGCCGCCGCAAATGCAAGGTGTGATTCCTGTTTATCCGGAGTGGAAGGAGTGGACGCCTGAAAAACGCATCGAAACTGCACGCAAACTGTTGAACGAAGCAGGCTACAACGATGACCATCCGCTTGAGTTCGATATTTTGTACAGCACCAGCGAAGCGTCCAAAAAACAAATTACTGCCGTGCAGTCGGTGTGGAAAGCCGCCATTCCGTTTATCCGTCCGACTTTGTCCAACGAGGAATGGAAAACTTATTTGGATACGCGCGCGCAAGGTAATTTCAAGGTTTCGTTCAGCGGCTGGTGTTCCGATTTTAACGATCCGGCGGGCATGCTCAATATTTTGAAATCCAACAACTCAAACAATGCATTCCGCTACAAAAGCGCGGCGTTTGACACATTTATGAACAATACGCTGAAAGATGGCGTCAGCAAGGAAGCGCGCAGCCATCTCTATGCCGATGCGGAGAAGCAGCTTCAAGAAGACGCTGCGCTGATTCCGCTGTATCATCAGGTTGAAGTGCGTATGGTCAAACCCGATATTATCGGCTATTCCGACAAAGACCCTTTGCGGAACTATACGGTCAAGAGCTGGTCGTTCGCACCGAAAAAATAGATTGATTATAGACAGTACAAGTTTTCAGACGGCCTTGATGACAGAGGCCGTCTGAAACAACAGGAGACATAACACATGAAATCTGTACAACAACGTTTGTCCGCTTTACGCGAAGCCATGAAAAAACATGGTGTGGACGCGTTTGTCATTCCTTCCGCCGATCCTCACCTTTCCGAATACCTGCCCGAGCATTGGCAGGCACGTCGCGATTTTTCCGGCTTTACCGGTTCGGCCGGCACTTTGGTGGTGACCGCCGATAAGGCAGGCGTGTGGACGGACAGCCGCTATTGGGAACAGGCAGGCCAACAGCTTGCGCCAAACGGCATCGAGCTGCAAAAAATGGGCGTTGATGTGCCTTATACCGAGTGGTTGGCACAAAATCTGCCCGAGGGTGCAGTCGTCGGCGCGCCTGCCGATATGTTCGCACTCAGCGGCGAGCGCGGTTTGAAACAGGCACTTGCCGCCAAAAACATCCGCCTCGAATATCCTGAAACTTTGTTGGACGAAGTGTGGGACGACCGTCCTGCATTGCCGACTCCGGAAATCTACGTTCACCATCCCGACTATGTTTCCGAAACGGCGGCCGAAAAACTGGCCCGTATCCGTGCGGCCATGAAGGAGCAGGGCGCAGATGCGCATTTGGTTTCTTCTTTGGACGACATCGCTTGGATTACCAATCTGCGCGGCGATGATGTGCCGTTCAACCCTGTGTTCTTGTCCCATTTGTTTATCAGCCAAGACAAAGCCGTATTGTTTACCGATGCAGGCCGTCTGAAAGCCGAATCTGCCGAAGCCTTGAAAGTGGCAGGTTTTGAAGTGTTGCCTTATGCGCAAGCGGCGGACTACTTGGCAGGCGTTAACGGCGCATTGCTGATTGATCCTAACAAAACTGCTGTAGGCACTTTGCGCCGCCTGTCTGAAGACGTCCGTTTAATTGAAGCCATCCACCCAAGTACATTCTTCAAATCGGTTAAATCCGATGCCGACATCGCCCATATCCGCAATACCATGGCGGAAGACGGCGCGGCATTGTGCGGCTTCTTTGCCGAGTTTGAACAAATCTTGGCAGACGGCGGCGAATTGAGCGAGCTGGACATCGACGGCATGCTCTATAAACACCGCAGCCAACGTCCCGGCTTTATTTCGCCAAGTTTCGACACCATCGCCGGCTACAATGCCAATGCCGCCTTGCCTCATTACAGCGCGACACCGGAAAACAACAGCAAAATCAAAGGCGACGGTATGTTGCTGATTGATTCTGGCGGCCAATACTGGGGCGGTACGACCGACATCACGCGCGTGGTGCCTGTCGGCAATCCGAGTGCGGCCATGAAGCGCGACTACACTTTGGTGTTGAAGGCGCATATTTCTCTGGCGGAGACCATTTTCCCTGAAAACATCAAAGGCCCGATGATTGATGCCATCTGCCGCAAATCGCTCTGGCAGGCGCAATGCGATTACGGTCACGGTACAGGTCATGGTGTGGGCTATTTCCTCAATGTGCATGAAGGCCCGCAAAGCATTGCCGTTGCCGCCGTACCGCAACCGCATCACGCGATGAAGTCAGGCATGCTGACTTCCAACGAGCCGGGTCTTTACCGTCCGGGCAAATGGGGTATCCGTATCGAAAGCCTGGTAATCAACCGTCCGGTTGAAAACCCAGAGGAAACCGAGTTCGGCAAATTCCTGTATTTTGAAACCGTTACCCTCTGCCCAATCGATACGCGCCTGATCGATACCAAACTGATGACCGGCAGCGAAATCGAATGGCTGAACCAATATCACGCCGAAGTGCGCCGCCGTCTTGAGCCTTTGACAGAAGGCGCGGCCAAAGCATGGCTGATTGAACGCACCGAACCTTTGGCGCGTTAACGTGAAAGGCCGTCTGAAACGGCGGATACAAAGTTTCAGACGGCCTTATAACAACAATTATCTAAAAACTAAAAAAACCTTACCCGACTCCGAATAAAAACAATAACCCGGTCGGAATAGAGAGAGAAACCGGCGCGGCGACGTTACAGACGCCTGCTGCCATTCATCCGATTTCCGCTTCAGGTCAGCTTGTTTTCACGAGTCCGGTATGTTCAGACAGGACAGCCTGATTATGTTGAAATTCATCATCAAACGGATATGTGCTTCCATCCCGACCATGCTGGTGTTGATTACCGTATCTTTTTTCCTGATGCGGCTTGCACCGGGTAGCCCGTTCACAGGTGAACGCAATTTGCCGCCTGCGGTCATGGCCAACATTGAAGCCAAATACCACCTCAATGATCCGATGTACCTCCAATATTTCCACTACCTCAAGCAGTTGGCTCAGGGGGATTTGGGGCCGTCGTTCAAATATAAAGATTTCAGCGTTAATGAGTTGCTTGCCCAATCCCTGCCGGTATCGGCAGAACTTGGCTTCTACGCCTTTTTGATTGCCGCTATCTTCGGCATGTTTATCGGCATTATCGCCGCCTTAAAACAAAACAGCTGGCTGGATTATGCGCTGATGAGCGGCGCGATGACCGGTATCGTCGTTCCCAGTTTTGTGATGGCGCCGGTATTGGTGCTGGTGTTTGCCGTCAGACTGCAATGGCTGCCTGCGGGCGGTTGGAACGATGGCGCACTGATGAACTTGATTTTGCCCGTCGTTACTTTGTCCATCGGTTATGTATCCAGTATCGCGCGGATTACGCGCGGCGCGATGATTGAAGTATTGAACAGCCCTTTTATCCGCACGGCACGCGCCAAAGGCCTGCCCATGAGCCGCATCATCCTGCGCCATGCGCTGCGTCCCGCCATGCTGCCGATTGTTTCTTTCTTAGGCCCTGCATTCGTCGGCATCATCACCGGCTCCATTGTGATTGAAAACGTGTTCGGTATTCCCGGCGTCGGACAATTATTTGTCAACGGCGCACTCAACCGCGACTACGGCATGATTTTGGGTTTGACGATTTTGGTCGGCATTATGACCATTTTGTTCAACGCCATCCTCGATATTCTGTATGCCATTATTGACCCGAAAATCCGTTATTAATCCCATTTGCGCAAAGGCCGTCTGAAACGTTCAGACGGCCTGAAGAAAGAATAAAAAGCGAGAGAGAACATTATGTTATTCAAAAAGAAGCAGACTCAGGCCCTCGCAGAGGCAGCAGAATACGCCCAAGTACACGGCAAAAGCCTGTGGAGCGACGCATGGCGGCGTTTTAAACAGAACAAAGCGGCGGTGTACAGCATTATCATCCTGTTGCTGATCAGTATTTTTGTGATTGTGGCACCATGGATTGTCCGCTACACCTACGACTTTACCGACTGGGACAATATGCAGATTCCGCCGTCCTTTTCTACCCATCACTATCTGGGTACGGATTTGCTCGGTCGTGATTTGCTGTCGCGTGCGGCAACCGGCGGACGTATTTCCTTGCTGGTCGGTGTGGCCGGCGCATTGGTGGCCGTTGTCATCGGTACGCTTTATGGCGCGATTGCCGGCTTTATCGGCGGTAAGCTCGATTCGCTGATGATGCGCTTTTTGGAAATTTTGAACGCGTTTCCGTTTATGTTTTTCGTGATTCTGCTGACCACATTCTTCGGCCGCAACCTGCTTTTGATTTTTGCCGCCGTGGGTTTGGTGTCTTGGCTGGACGTGGCGCGTATCGTGCGCGGTCAAACCTTGAGCTTGAAGCATAAAGAGTTTGTCGAAGCAGCGCGTGTGAGCGGTGTGGCGAAACGTAAAATCGTAACGCGCCACATTATTCCGAATGTTTTAGGCGTGGTGATGGTGTATGCCTCTTTGCTGGTGCCGGGCATGATTATGTTTGAATCCTTCTTGAGCTTCTTGGGCTTGGGCGTGCAAGAGCCGATGACCAGTTGGGGTTCGATGTTGCAAGAAGGCGCGATTTCGATGGAGGCCGCACCATGGCAGCTGCTCGTGCCGAGTTTCTTCTTGGTAACCACTTTGTTCTGTTTCAACTTTATCGGCGACGGCCTGCGCGATGCGCTCGACCCGAAAGACCGCTAAACCGCAACCAAAAGGATAATCAAAATGACAAAACAGTTACTGGTTGTAGAAAATCTGGACATCAATTTTGAATTGCATGAAAAAAACGTGCATGCCGTGCGTAATGTCAGCTTTAAAGTGGCAGAGGGCGAAACATTGGCTTTGGTCGGCGAATCCGGCTCGGGCAAATCTGTAACATCTATGTCCGTTATGCGCCTGCTGCCTGAGAAATTTGCCCGATACAGCAAAGATTCGCGCATTACTTTTGACGGCATTTCCATTTTGGATGCCGATGAGAAAACCCTGCGTGATTTGCGCGGCAATCGCATCAGCGTGATTTTCCAAGAGCCGATGACCTCGCTCAATCCGTTTATGCGTATCGGTACGCAACTGATTGAAGCGGCGCGTGTGCACAATAAAAAGCTCGGCCGCAAAGAAGCAGGGCAGAAAGCATTGGCATTGTTGGAACGTGTGGGCATCAAAGAAGCCGAGCGCCGCATGAAACAATATCCGCACGAGTTTTCCGGCGGTCAGCTGCAACGCATTATGATTGCCATGGCGCTCATCAATGAACCTGACCTGCTGATTGCCGATGAGCCGACCACGGCTTTGGATGTGACCATTCAAGCCGAGATTCTCGATTTGCTCCATGATTTGCAACAGCAAATGGGCATGGCGATTATCTTCATTACCCACGATTTGGGTTTGGCGGAACACTATTCCAAAACCGTCTGCGTCATGCGTAACGGCGAAATTGTCGAGCGCGGCAAAATCAAAGAAGTATTTGCCCATCCGAAACACGAATATACCGCCGAACTCATCAATGCCGTTCCAAAAGGCATGAAAGAGCCGGAAGAAAACAACGCCGGTGTGTTAATCGATGCCGATAATGTCAATGTTTCTTTCGTATTGAAGCAAAATTTTTTCGGCAAGCCGCTCAAAACTTTTGATGCGGTCAAAGGCATCAGCCTCAAAATTAAAGAAGGCGAAACATTGGGCGTCGTCGGCGAGTCCGGTTCCGGCAAATCCACGCTGGGCAAAGCCGTCATGCAGATGCTGCCTTATACCGGCCATATCTCCTTTGAAGGCAAAGACCTGAAAAACTATACCGCCGAAGAAGCACGCCGTCTGAAATCGCAACGGCAAATTGTGTTCCAAGATCCGTTCGGTTCGCTTTCTCCACGCTTGACCGTTGGCGAAATTATTGGAGAAGGTTTGACGGTTCATCATCCCGAGATGACCAAAAAAGAACGTATCCAACGCGTTTTGGAAGTCATGAAGGAAGTGTCCCTGCCGCTTGATGCGCTCAACCGTTATCCGCACGAATTTTCCGGCGGCCAGCGTCAGCGTATCGCCATTGCACGCGCCGTTATCCTGCGCCCGAAATTCATCCTTTTGGACGAGCCGACTTCTGCACTTGACCGCTCCGTACAATCCAAAGTGGTCGAACTTTTGCGCGATTTGCAGAAGAAATACGGCCTGACTTATATGTTCATCAGTCATGACCTGTCTGTCGTGCGCGCTGTCAGCGACAATGTGATTGTGATGAAGCAGGGCGAAATGGTTGAGTACGGCAGCGCGGATCAGATTTTCCACCATCCGCAAAACGACTATACCAAACGTTTGATTAACGCCGCATTTGATTTGTAGAAAAGGAAAAGGCCGTCTGAAGTAGTTTTCAGACGGCCTTTGGTTTTGTATTCGGTTATAAACAGGGAAGGGGTACTTGGATAGGTATAAAGTTTAAAAGGCCGTCTGAAACCGGATAGGGAAGTTTCATACAGCCTTTTGTTTATCGATAATGTTGACCTATCAACATAAACTTAAATTTCAAAAGGACAAAAATAAAAAAAGACTTGAATCAATCAAGTCTTTATATCCTTATCAAGGATGGCGGAAGCGGTGAGATTCGAACTCACGGAGGGCTATCAACCCTCGACGGTTTTCAAGACCGTTGCATTAAACCGCTCTGCCACGCTTCCGTTCTTGAAGCCGTAATACTAATGGAACTTACGGCCTTTGCCAAGAGGTATTTTAGAAAAAATATCTAGGATTCTGTTTTTATTTGGATTGTTCTTCACGCATGAATACCCATTCGGCTTCGTTTGAAGCTGCTTCATTGAATGAATAGCCCTCGTAGTCGAAATTTTTGAGTATTTCAGGCTCGGTAATGCCGTGTTCTGCCGCGTAGCGCACCATCAAACCGCGTGCACGCTTGGCGTAGAAGCTGATGATTTTGTATTTGCCGTTTTTCTCATCTTTAAAAATCGGTGTAATCAGGCGTGCGTTGAGTTTTTTGGTGTTGACGGATTTGAAATATTCTTGTGAGGCGAGGTTGATTAAAACGTCGCTATCGGCCTGCTTCAGCGTTTGGTTGAGCAGGTCGGTAATTTTATCGCCCCAAAATTCGTAGAGGTTTTTGCCGCGCGAGTTGGCAAAGGCCGTGCCCATTTCCAAGCGGTAGGGCTGCATCAAGTCGAGCGGGCGCAGTATGCCGTATAGGCCGGAGAGCAGGCGGACGTGTTGTTGCAGGTAGTCGATTTGCTCCGGTTTGAGCGTATTGGCGGCGATGCCTTCATAGACGTCGCCGTTGAACATAAATACGGCTTGTTTGGCGTTTTCAGGGGTAAACGGCGTGTGCCATACGGCATTGCGTTCGGCGTTGAGCAGGGCGATTTTGTCGGAAACATGCATCAGCTCGGCGATTTGTTGGGGGGCAAGCTGGCGCAACTCCTGCATCAGGATTTCTGCTTCGGGCAGAAGGTCGGGCAGGGTAAAGCTGCTGACGGGGGAGGGGTCTTTTTCGTTGAGGTTTTTGGCTGGGGATAAGACAAAAAACATAATAATTTCGGCTTTGAAATGAATAATGTGTGGGATTGTAGGTTTAAAATCGGGGAAGAACAAGACGGGCTAAACGCATTAATTGAATGCTTTTATTGAAACGTATTTCTGTTGAAAGTAAAATTCGAAGCTTCCCCCTGTTTCTGACATTTCTACTTGAGGAGAATATCATGTCTAAAACCATTATTCATACCGACAAAGCCCCTGCCGCGATTGGCGCATACAGCCAAGCAGTCCGCGCAGGCGATACGGTTTATATGAGCGGTCAGATTCCTTTGGATCCAGCTACGATGACTGTGGTCGGCAATGGCGACTTCCGCGCCGAAGCAGTGCAAGTATTTAAAAACCTGCAAGCCGTAGCCGAAGCGGCCGGCGTTTCTTTAAACGATATCGTCAAACTCAATGCTTATTTGACGGATTTGGCCAACTTTGCCGTGTTCAATGAAGTGATGGCTGAATTTATCGAACAACCTTTCCCTGCGCGTGCGGCGGTTGGCGTGGCCAGCCTGCCTAAAGGTGTTCAGGTTGAAGCGGAAGCAGTATTGGTTTTAAACGCATAATTGATGTTTCAGACGGCCTGGGCTGGGCTTGAGGCCGTCTGAAAATAATAACAACGGAAAACAATAATAATGGCACATTACGCAATCGGAGACATTCAAGGCTGTTTTGACGAGCTGACTTTGTTGCTTGCCAAAATCGGCTTTAATCATGGTACGGACACCCTTTGGCTGGTCGGCGATATTGTCAATCGCGGCCCGAAGTCCTTGGAAACCCTGGAATTTGCCAAAGAGCATGACAGCAGTGTGCAAATGGTTTTGGGCAATCATGATTTACATCTTTTGGCAGTCGGTTGCGGTGAAGGAACGCTTAAGCGCAGCGATACGGTTGAGCCGATTTTGACCCATCCCGATAGTCATGCCATGCTTGACTGGCTGCGTCATCAACCGCTTTTGGTACGCGGCGACAGGCATGTGATGGTGCATGCTGGTATTTTGCCGCAATGGTCGGTTGATAAAGCCGAAAGTCTTGCCAGAGAAGCTGAGGATGAATTGCAAGGTAAAAAGTACAGGAAATTTTTTGGCAAAATGTACGGCAACAAGCCGACCGAGTGGACGGACGATTTGACAGGCTATGAGCGCCTACGCATGATTATCAACGTCTTTACCCGTATGCGTGCGCTGACGTACAAAGGCGAATTGGATTACGAATATAAATCCACTCTGAAAAAAATGCCGCTTTACCTGCGCCCTTGGTTTAAAGCGCCTGATAGGCAGAATTTGGATTATATTACCGTTTTCGGACATTGGTCGTCATTGGGCTACGTTAATACCGATCAGGTTATCGCTTTGGACACCGGCGCGTTGTGGGGTGGAGAGCTGACAGCGGTCAATTTGGATACCAATGAAGTGATACAGGTACCGTCCTTGGGCGGATTGGATTGGAAAACGGCATTGAAATAGTTTGAATAAGATAAAAGGCCGTCTGAAATGTTTCAGACGGCCTTTTATATTGGTTAATCCAAAGAAGGCAGGAGTTTGTCCGGATTCATAATGCCATAAGGGTCAAGCTGATTTTTGATGGCATGCATCAGAACGAGTTCAGCCTGCGTACGCACTCGGGGCAGCCAATGTTTTTTAATAATGCCTACGCCGTGTTCGGCAGCAATCGTGCCGTGGCAGGCAAGGATGTTTTCATAAACAATGGTATTGACGGCGTCTTCGTATTGGTAGGCTTCGTTGCTCAATACGTTGGGCAGGAATGTATTATAATGTAGGCTGCCGTCGCCTAAATGTCCGAAGCAGACAATTTGTATGCCGGGAAAACGGGTTTCCAGGTCAGGGGCGCATTGGCGGATAAAGGCGGCCACTTGGGCGATAGGGACGGCGATGTCGTGTTTGATGCTGGTACCGAGTTTGCGTTGGGAGGCGGAAATATTTTCACGCAAGGTCCATAAGTCGGAGCGCTCTTGCTCGGATTGCGCCAAGATACTGTTTTCCCATCCGTTTTGATAGAGAAATTCGGCAAGCTTTTCATCCAGTCCGGCATCAGGAACGGAATCTGCGAGTTCAATTAAAATATGCCATTCCGCATCGGCAGGCTTTTTGAGTTGGCTGAATTCCGAAGATAAATCGAGGGCAAAGCGGCTGATCAGCTCGAAGCTGGTCAAGCGCTCGGCAAAATGGCCTTGTACCGCAGTCAAAAGCGAGACGGCGGATTCAATATCGTCTAAACTTACCCATGCTGTCGCTTTGGTTTTGGGCTGGGCAAAGAGTTTGAGTGTGGCGGCGGTAATAATGCCCAATGTTCCTTCGCTGCCGATAAAAAGATGGCGCAAATCGTAGCCGGTCGTGTTTTTGTGCAGGGGCTGAAGGTGGGAAACCAGTTCGCCGTTTGGTAAAACGACTTCCAAACCCAATACCAAATCACGCATGCTGCCGTAGCGCAAGACATTCAAACCGCCGGCATTACAGGCGATATTGCCGCCGATTTGGCAAGAGCCTTCGCTGGCAAGGCTGAGCGGAAACAGTCGTCCGGCTTCGGCTGCCGCCTTTTGAGCATTTTGCAAAATCACGCCAGCTTCAACCGTCATGCTGTTGTCGGCAAGGTTGATATCGCGGATGCGGTTTAGCTTGGAGAGGTTGAGCAGTACGCCCTCGGTGGTTACCGTTGCGCCGCATAATCCGGTATTGCCACCTTGCGGGGTGACACGGATGCGGTTTTCAAAACAGAAACGCATGATTTTCTGCACGCTTTCGACAGAGTTCGGCTGTAAGACAATATCCGGAGAAGAAGTAAAACGGCGGCGTTGGTCGTTTAACAAGGCCGGAGTGGCTTCGATGATTTCAGAGGCAGAAAGAAACGTTGCAAAACGGTCGTGAAGGTGCATGGCAGTCAGGCGGAAAAGTCGGGAAGGGGAGTGTGAGGAATGTAAAAAAGCAGGATACGCAATGGTATCCTGCTTTTCTTATATTCAAAAGAATATTATTTAGCAGCTTCAGAAGCAGCAGAAGCAGCGGCTTCAGTAGCAGATGCAGCAGCTTCAGTAGCAGAAGCAGCAGCTTCAGTAGCTTCGGTAGCAGCAGAAGCGGCAGCTTCAGTAGCAGATGCAGCAGCTTCAGTAGCAGATGCAGCGGCTTCGGAAGCAGCAGAAGCGGCAGAAGCAGCAGTTTCAGCAGCTTTATCAGCACCGCCACAAGCGGCCAAAGCTAAAGACAACAAAGCAGCAGCGAACAGAGATTTTTTCATTTTTAAGAACCTTTTTTAAATCGATTTAAACTAAAAATAGCCGTCAGACGGCCTATACAGTAGAAATTCATTGCTGAATTTTTCAATATTATGCCCCACGGGATAGGTCAATGCAACGTTGCGTAACCGTTTGCCGGCTAAAATCAATACGAAAATAGTGAAAATAATGTAAATCATATTGGCGCGCGAAAAATCATCTAAAAATATTCATTATTAATGAAGATTTTAAAAATACATTGTATTCAATGAGTTGTGTATTTTTATTTGTTATTGGTTTTAAGGGTTTGGAATGTTTTTGCTTTGAGGAAGTTTTTTGTAATCTAATCACTTTGTGTTGTGAAAAAGCAACTTTTGCGTATTGAAATCATTTGATTTTGCTTTTTTATATAGGCTTTTATCTTTTTGTTGTATTTGCACAAGGTATTTATTAAAGCAAGCCGATTGTTTGGTTGCGACTATGATAGAATAACCGTAGCGCAACTTTTAAATATTGATTAAGGACGGCATGATGTCTATTGTTAAAAATTCCGTAGTTTCCCTGCATTATGAAATGTACGATGCCAACAACCAACTGTTGGACAAAACCGAAGAGCCGATTGCTTACCTGCATGGCGGTTATGACGGTATTTTCCCTTTGGTGGAAGAAGCGTTGCACGGCAAAAATGTAGGCGATACCGTTGAAGTGGCTTTGTCGCCCGATGATGCTTTCGGCGAGCAAGATCCTGAGCTGGTGCGCATTGAAGATGTCAGCGTGTTCCCTGTTGAAGTTGAAGTCGGCATGATGTTTGAAGCCGATGATCCGGAAACCGGCGATGTATTGATTTATCGTGTAACCGATGTTGCCGACGGTAAAGCCGTAGTGGACGGCAACCATCCTTTGGCCGGTATGAAAGTATTGTTCAAAGCGACCGTTGAAGGTGTGCGCGATGCGACTGAGGAAGAAATTGCCCACGGTCACGTACATGGCCCGCACGGTCATCACCACCACTAATCAGGCTTGAAACATGATAAAGGCCGTCTGAAAAGGAATGAAACCTTCCTTTTCAGACGGCCTTTGAGTTTTTACAAGACAGATAAATAGGAAATTTTGGCTCAGGTCAAATCAAGCGGGGAAATATGGATTTTGTTAGAGACTACAATGAATTACATGTAACGGTGCGACAAAATCTGTATTAAGATTCAGATGTTGGTAAAACAGGCAGAATGCAATGAGTGAAACATTGGAGCAGCAGGCTGTAGAGGCCGGTATTGATTTAGGCTACCACGACATCAACGGTACATATCATGCGACCAAACCTGAAGTTTTGGAATCGATCGTTGCTGTTTTGGACAAAAGCAAACCGGATTCAGACGGCCTTTATCTGAATACGATGGTTGCGCATGAAAACGGCGAAGAATCTTTACAGATGCCGTCTGAATTTCATGGTGCGGAAGTGGTCGTATTGAGTGATGAGGCGGATGAGTGCCAGAACTTGACTTTATATCCGGGCGACAACGATACGCTTTGGATTAAGCTGCCCCAACTGGCTTGCGGTTATTACACTTTGTCGGTCGAGACCGGCGGCAAATGTCGCCTTGTACGCCTGATTGTCGCGCCTGAATCGGTTTACCAACCCAAACTGCTTGCCAATGGCGGTCGGATGAATGGTCTGACCATGCATTTGTATAGCCTGCGTTCCGAGCGCAACTGGGGCATAGGCGACTTTACCGATTTGCTGAATCTGATGAAATATGCGGCGGAGAAAAAGCTGGATTTTGTCGGTATCAACCCTTTACACGCCTTGTTTACCAGCAAGCCTGCCTTTGCCAGCCCGTATAGCCCTTCTTCGCGCGAATGGCTTAATCCGATTTATTTGGATATCGAGAAAGTCGGCGCGTTTACTTATAACGAGCAACTGAAAAACTGGCTGGCTCAACCGAAAATCCGTCAGCGCATTGCCGCTTTACGTATTACGGAAACGGTGACTTATACAGCGGTTTGGGCATGCAAGCGTGATGCGTTGCACATGGCGTTTAACGCGTTTGAACAAGATACTTGCGAAGCTGCGGCAAATGAACGGGCTGCATTTGAAGCATTTGTATTAGAAAAAGGCAAGGCTTTGCAGGGCTTCGGTTTGTTTGAGGCTTTGGACCAGTATTACAGCCGTCCCGGACAAGTGGGTTGGCAGTCATGGCCGTCTGAATTTCATCAGCCTGATGGCGAAGCGGTAGAAAAATTCGCGCGCAGCCATGAGCGGGAAATCCGTTTTTATATGTGGTTGCAATGGCTTTGCGCGGAGCAGTTACACGAAGTCAACCAAGCCGCTGCCGAATACGGTGTCAAACTCGGCATTTACGGCGATTTGGCAGTCGGCGTGGCGCGCGGCAGCGCGGATACTTGGTTGAACCGCCAAGATTATTGTATGGACTTGTCAGTCGGCGCGCCGCCCGATCCTTTGGGGCCGACAGGGCAGAATTGGGATTTGCCGCCGCTTAATCCGTCGATGTTGAAGCATACGGGCTATGAGAAGTTTGCCCATTTGTTGCGCGAAAACATGCGCCTGTATGGCGTGTTGCGGATTGACCATGTGATGGCATTGTGTCGTTTGTGGTGGGTGTTAAACGGTAAAACAGCAGATTTCGGCGCGTATGTGCATTACGATGCCGAAGTGATGTTTGCTATTTTGGTATTGGAAAGCCGGCGCAACCGTTGCGTCATTATCGGCGAGGATTTGGGTACGGTACCTGACGAAGCCCGCCATCTGCTCAACCGCTATCAGGTGTTCTCGTACAAAGTAATGTATTTCAGCAAGGGCTGGAACGGTTTCCAATTACCTGAAGAATACCCCGAGCAGGCGATTACGGTCATCAGCACCCACGATGTCGCGCCCTTGGCAGGTTATTGGATAGGCAAAGATTTGGATACGATGTTCAGACTCGGTACTTTGCCTGATGCAGCAGCTTTTCAGACGGCCTTGGATGAACGCGAACACGATAAAGCCGATTTGCTGGACAAATTGAAAGAAACCGGCTGTCTGGGTGCGGACGTACAGATGCCGGCTAAAGCCGATGAAACCTTGTTGGCGGCTTTGCACAAATACGGCGCATTGAGCCGCAGCAAACTTTACGCCGTACAACTGGAAAACCTGCTGGGCGTCATCGACAATCTGAATGTCCCGGGTGTAACCGAAGGCTATCCGAACTGGGCGCAAAAAATGCCGGTTTCTTTGGAAGATTTCCTACAACACCGCCTCATGGGCGGCCAACTTGCCATTATTGACGAGGTACGCATGAAAACAAACAGCCAAATCAAGACTTATCATGAACTTGACCAAATCGAGCGCGATACGGTCGAAAGCCTGTTTCTTGCCACCCATAGCGACTTGTTCGCTTATCTGGGACGACACCGCCTTGCAGAGGGCGATGAAGTAGTACGCGTTTTGATTCCCGGCGCAGTAAGCGTGGATATTGTGGACCGCCGCAGCGGCGAACTCATCGTGCCGTCTGAAAAAATTGATGAACGTGGGTTCTTTGTGGCTGTTTTGCCCAATGATGCGCCCGATTACGCTTTGAGTATCCGTTACACCGAAGACACCGAGCCAGTGATTGAAGAAGACCCTTATCATTTCAGCTCTGCGTTGCAAGACATGGATTCCTGGCTGTTGGCCGAAGGCAAACACCTGCGTCCTTATGAGACTTTAGGCGCACATTTTGCTGAGTTGGACGGCGTGAAGGGCGTACGCTTTGCCGTCTGGGCGCCCAATGCGCAACGCGTTTCCGTCATCGGCGAGTTCAACAACTGGGACGGCCGCCGCCATGTGATGCGTTTCCACCGTGACAACGGCATTTGGGACATCTTCATCCCTGCTGTCAAACTCAATGCCCTCTACAAATTTGAAATCCGCGATGCCAACGGTGATGTGCGCGAAAAAGCCGACCCGTATGCTTTCGGTGCGGAACTACGCCCGACCACGGCATCTATTGTGCGCGGCTTGCCTGACGAAGTCGAAGAACCGGCCTTCCGCGCCCGTGCCAACGCCATTGATGCGCCGATCAGCATTTATGAAGTGCATTTGGGTTCGTGGAAACGCAATCCGGAAAACAATTTCTGGCTGACTTATGAAGAGCTGGCCAAAGAATTGGTGGCATACGTCAAAGACATGGGCTTTACCCATATCGAGTTTTTGCCTGTTTCCGAATATCCGTTTGACGGCTCATGGGGCTATCAGGCGACCGGTTTGTATGCGCCGACCAGCCGTTTCGGTTCGCCGGAAGAATTGCGCGCATTGATTAAAGCCGCGCACGATGAAGGCATCAGCGTTATCCTCGACTGGGTGGTCGGCCATTTCCCGACCGACGATCACGGCTTGGCCAAATTTGACGGCACCGCGCTGTACGAACATGCCGACCCGCGCGAAGGCTACCATCAAGACTGGAACACCCTGATTTACAACTTCGGCAGAAACGAAGTGAAAAACTTCCTGCAAGGAAATGCCCTGTACTGGATAGAACGTTTCGGCTTTGACGGTATCCGCGTTGATGCGGTTGCTTCGATGATTTACCGCAACTACTCGCGCAAAGACGGCGAGTGGATTCCGAACCAATACGGCGGCCATGAAAACCTTGAAGCCATCGCTTTCCTGCGCGATACCAACACCATGTTGAAAGAGGAAGTTCCGGCTGCAACTGAAATCGCCGAAGAATCCACATCATTTGCCAATGTGACCCGCCAAGAAGGTTTGAACTTCAGCTTCAAATGGAATATGGGCTGGATGAACGATACCTTGCATTACATGATGGAAGACCCCATCAACCGTAAATATCACCACAACAAAATGACCTTCGGCATGATGTACCAGTACAGCGAAAACTTTGTGCTGCCGCTTTCACACGATGAAGTCGTGCATGGCAAACGTTCGCTGCTCGGACGGATGCCCGGCGACTGCTGGCAGCAATTTGCCAACCTGCGTGCCTACTACGGCTTTATGTACGGCTTCCCCGGCAAAAAACTTTTGTTTATGGGCAATGAGTTTGCACAAGGCCGAGAGTGGAACTACAACGAAGGACTGGATTGGTTCCTGCTGGAGCAAGAGGGCGGCTGGCACAAAGGCGTACAAGACTTTGTGCGCGAGTTGAACCATGTCTATAAAGACACCGCGCCGCTTTACCAATTGGACCAATGGCCTGAAGGCTTTGAGTGGTTGGTTGCAGATGACGGCGACAATTCCGTATTCGTTTTCGAGCGCCGCGACCGCGAAGGCAACCGCGTTATCGTGATCAGCAACTTCACGCCTGTGGTACGCGAAGGCTATCGCTTTGGTGTGAATTCTGCCGGCGAATACCGCGAAATCCTCAATTCAGACGACCTGCATTTCAAAGGTAGCGGCGTTTCTGCCGGCGCAACGGTGGAAACAGAAGAAGTTTGGTCGCATGGCAAACCAAATTCCCTGTCTGTTACCGTACCGCCGTTGGCAACCGTTTACCTGTATCAGGCGGCGGTCAAAGACGAAGCGTAAATCAACTTTGAGGGTGGGCATTATGCCTGCCCAATCAGCTGAAAATTAAAGATAGTGACATCAATATGACTCAAGGCCGTCTGAAAGATTTTCAGACGGCCTTATATTGGACACGAAACCAAATACATACCAAGGAATCATTCTATGTCTGCCAAATCATGGCATATCGAGGAAGGCAAGCCTTATCCCATGGGCGCGACCCTGACAAGCAAGGGCGCGAATTTCACCTTGTTTTCCATCAATGCCGAAAAGGTCGAATTGTGTCTGTTTGATAAGGATAAAGAAACCCGTTTGGAGATGCCTTCGCGGCGCGGTTCGGTATTTTACGGATTTGTGCCGGACGTTAAGGCAGGGCAGCGATACGGTTTTCGCGTGTATGGACGTGAAAACGCAGAATACGGCTCATGTTTCAATTCCAACAAATTACTGATTGACCCGTATTCTAAAAAAATTGACGGCAAACCAAGCTACCGTACCGCCGAAGAAATGGCATGGTTCAGGCCGGAAGATGAACGCGACAATGCCACCGTTGCACCGAAAAGCGTCGTGATCGGACGCAGCCGATTTAATTGGGCCAAAGATTGCCGTCCGGAAATACCGTGGGGCAAAACCGTTATTTATGAAGCCCATGTCAAAGGGTTTACCAAGCAATTCCCCGATTTGAAATATGCAGGCACTTATAAGGCCTTGTGCGATAAACGGGTTTTGGCCTATTTGCAAGAGTTGGGGGTAACAACGGTCGAGCTGCTGCCGATTCATTATCATCTGGACGAATACCATCTTCAGCAGATGGGCTTGAGCAATTATTGGGGCTACAACACTTATTCCCATTTTGCCGTCGAGCCGTCTTATGCCGATAATCCCGAGCGTGCGGCGGCGGAGTTTAAACAAGCGGTCAAAGCCTTGCATCAGGCTGGTTTGGAAGTGATTTTGGATGTCGTGTACAACCACACGGCAGAGCAGGACGACAAAGGCCCGATGCTGTGTCAGCGCGGTATCGACAACACCTTATGGTATTGGCACACCCCTTACGGCAATTATGAAAACTGGTCGGGTTGCGGCAATACGCTCAATATTGTCCGGCGCGACGTTACCCGTTGGGCGGCAGACAGCTTGCGCTATTGGGCCGAAGAGTTTCATGTCGACGGCTTTCGTTTCGACTTGGGAACCGTATTGGGACGCGAACCCGATTTCCAATCGTATGGCCGTTTTTTCCAAGTCCTGTATCAAGACCCGGTTTTGGCCGGCTTGAAACTGATTGTCGAAGCATGGGACATCGGCGAGGGCGGCTATCACTTGGGCAATTTCCCTCAACCTTTTGCTGAATGGAACGGCCGTTTCCGCGATGATATGCGCGCGTTTTGGTCATGGGAAAGCGGCAATTTGGGCGCATTTGCCGAACGTTTGGCCGGGTCGTCCGATATTTTCAACCACAGCGGCCGCCACCCGTCTGCCAGTATCAACTTCATCACTGCACACGACGGCTTCACTCTGCGCGATTTGGTCAGCTACAACGAGAAACACAACGAAGCGAACGGCGAAAACAACCGCGACGGGCATAATGAAAACATCAGCTACAACCACGGCGTAGAAGGCGAAACTGATGATGAAGAAGTTTTGCTCAACCGCGAATACACTTCCAAAGCGCTGCTTGCCTCCTTATTTTTATCCAACGGTACGCCCATGCTTTTGGCCGGCGATGAGTTTGGCAACAGTCAGCACGGCAACAACAACAGCTACTGCCAAGATAATCCGATTACATGGTTGGATTGGCAAAATGAGTCCCATATGTTGCAGAATTACACTCAAGAGCTGATACGCGTCCGAAGTCAAATCAAGTTGCTGACAGATGATTGCTGGTGGGAAAAAGAGCGTGTGCAATGGCTCAATGCTGATGGCAGCCCGATGACGGAATATTGTTGGCACAACAGGGGCAGCAAGGCGATTCAGATTGTTTTGGACGATAAATGGCTGCTGTTGGTCAATGCCAAACGTAGTCGTCAGTTATTTAACCTGCCTCAAGGCAATTGGGAAATTTCTTGCGTACCATCTGAGAAATTTAATTACGAAGAATCAGGAAAATGTGTTGTTGAGCATATGGGGATTTGGATTTTACATAAAACAAATTAAATGAGAATTAAACTATTGATTGATTAACTCTTTGATATTTTGTCGATATTTGTTCATTTTTAGCTTGGTAGTATAAATTGAAAATGCCGATAAGATGATGAATGGTTTAATTGTTAATTGAATGTTTTATAAAGAAAAATATATCCTTTTTTTTGAATCTTTCCGCTATAATCTCCTTAGTTTGTAACAAATCTACGCACCATTCCTTTCAGACGGCCTGTTGCCGTTGTCAGGCTGTCTGAAAACCGAGTTTCGTTGTTTTTAATAAAACCATCAGGCGCGTTGTCCAGTGCCTCACGCTAGAGAAAGGCTTCCATGGCTAAGAAAAAACTCCCCATCTCCGGTTACGATTATGTAATGCCTAAACCGGACGCCGAAACCATCCGCAAGTCCATCGTTTACAAGCTGATTTTCATCTTGGGCGTAGATCCGAAGGAGGCAACTTCACACCAATGGCTCAACGCCGCCATGCTTGCCGCGCGTGACCTGATTGCGGAAGATTTCCTCAAAACACGCCGCGCCCACATCGATAACAGCAAACGCATGGTTTATTACCTGTCTATGGAATTCCTGCTTGGACGTTCGTTTGTCAACGCGCTGATTAACGAAGGCGTTTATGCCGAGTTTGAAGAAGCCTTCAAGCAACTGGGCAAAGAATTTGCCGATGTATGCGAACAAGAAGAAGATCCGGGTTTGGGTAATGGCGGTTTGGGCCGTCTGGCCGCCTGCTTCCTCGACTCTTTGGCAACCCTGCGCATTCCGGCCATGGGCTACGGTATCCGTTACCAATACGGTATGTTCAAACAAGAAATCGTGGATGGCCAACAAGTTGAAAAACCTGATTTGTGGCTCGACCAAGATTTGGCATGGCAATTTGCCCGTCCGAACAAACAATATTCCGTCCGTTTCGGCGGTCAAGTGTTGAACTTGGGCGACAAAAAAGAATGGCAGCCGAGCGAAGAAATTTCCGCTTGGGCATACGATGAAATCATTCCGGGCTATGGCGGTGAATGTGCCAACCCATTGCGTTTGTGGACCGCACACGCAGGCAACCTGTTTGACCTTGCCGACTTCAACCGAGGCGATTATGCCTCTGCCGTTCGCGCACAAAACAGCGACGAAAATATCTCACGCGTTCTGTATCCGAACGACTCCACCGATTCCGGCCGCGAATTGCGCCTGAAGCAAGAATACTTCTTGGTTTCCGCTTCCGTTCAAGACATCGTCGCCCGCCACAAATGCCGTTTCCCAAGCATCCGCACTTTGGCGGACGAAGTCGCCATCCATTTGAACGACACCCATCCGGTGCTCGCTATTCCAGAATTGATGCGCATCCTGATTGACGAAGAGGGCATCGCATGGACTGAAGCATGGAATATGTGCTGTAAGATTTTCTCTTACACCAACCACACATTGATGAGCGAAGCCTTGGAAACTTGGCAGGTTGACCTGATGGGCCGTCTGCTGCCGCGCCACTTGGACATCATCTTTGAGATCAACGCCTACTTCCTCAATGCCTTACGCGCCATCGGCAACTTCGACGATGACTTTGTCCGCCGCGTATCCATTATTGACGAAACCCACGGCCGTCGCGTCCGCATGGCATGGCTTGCCGTGATCGGTTCGCACAAAGTCAACGGCGTGGCCAAAATCCACTCCGATTTGATGACCACATCCATCTTCGCCGACTTTGCCAAAGTGTTCCCAGAACGCTTTACCAACGTAACCAACGGCGTAACCCCGCGCCGCTGGATCAACATCGCCAACCCGGGCCTGACCAAATTCTTGGACAAACATCTGGGCGACGAAGACTGGCGTCTGCATTTGGATAACTTGACCAAGCTCAACGACAAAGTGGACGATGCCTCCGTACAGGCAGAATTCGGCGAAGTGAAAAAAGCCGCCAAAGAGCGCCTTGCCAAATACATCGAAACCGAGCTGGGCATCAAGGTTAATACCGATGCACTTTTCGATATCCAAATCAAACGAATCCACGAGTACAAACGTCAAGCATTGAACGTGATGCATATCGTCGACCGCTACAACAAAATCCTGGAAAACCCAGATTTCGATTGGCAGCCACGCGTGTTCATCTTTGCCGGTAAAGCTGCATCCGCTTATTACATGGCGAAGAAAATTATCCGACTGATTAATGACGTCGCCAAAGTCATCAACAACGACACCCGTATCCGCGACCTGATTAAAGTTGTGTTCATCCCGAACTACAGCGTCAGCCTCGCCCAAATCATCATCCCAGCCGCTGATTTGCACGAACAAATCTCACTGGCGGGTACAGAAGCATCCGGTACCAGCAACATGAAATTCGCCCTTAACGGCGCGCTCTGCATGGGTACGCTGGACGGCGCGAACGTTGAGATTTTGGAAAAAGTCGGCGCGGACAACTGCTATATCTTCGGTAACACCGTAGAACAAGTCGAAGAAATCCGCCGCAACGGTTACGACCCGTTAAGCTATATCGAGCGAGACAGCGACCTGCGCCGCGTCGTCAACCAAATCAGCCAAGGCACTTTCTCTCCGGAAGAGCCAAACCGCTACAACGACGTGTTGCAACCATACGGTGACTTCTATCAACTGATGGCCGATTTCCGCAGCTACATCGACACGCAATACAAAGCGGACGAACACTACCGCAACGTATCCGCATGGCGCAAATCAGCCTTGATCAACATCGCCAACATGGGCTTCTTCTCATCCGACCGCTCCATCGCTGACTACTGCCGCGATATTTGGTACATCAAACCATTGAGCGAAAAAGAATTGCCTGGCAGAAATTAAGTGTTGAGCAGATAGCGAAAGCCGATACATCGGGAAGGTGTATCGGCTTTTTTTCAGACGGCATGAAATAGAAAGGATTAAAACAGTATGGTTGTATCGCTGTTTTAGGGTATTGCTAAATGACTCAATTTAAAATCGGTATTTAAAATTTAGTAGCCATTCATTTTGACGGTAGCGGTAATGTGCTGTATTGCTATGGGAGATTGAGCGTCTAAAACGAAATTCAGGATACACACCTTTAAGGTTCCACTGCGGAAAGCCTACAGCGGCTATCATGATGTATTGATTGTCGCGTCGCCGTCTGTTGTCGCTGACAAAACTTGCCGCGTCATAAAGACTGCGGCGGTGAAGCAGGATGGTATTGAGATAAGTACCGCTTGAAAAAAAACTATATGCGCCCAGCCGTGTCGTATATTCCTTGCTGGAAGAAGATTTTTCGGGATAAGCTTTGCGTGTTGCATCAAAGTTGGCGAACAGGCCGCTTTGGGGTGTGAGAGAAAATTCTGCCCCTACGCCCAGTTCGTATTGCTTATAGTTGGCAAAATAATCTTTGTTTTGTCCACTATATCCGGTCTTTTTTGCTCCGGCATGTGAGTTAATGCGCCAGCGTGGGGAGAGTGTGCGTGACCAGTTGACATCCGTGCCCCATGCGCGGTAGTGGGTGTGGCGGTTGCGGAAGTCGTATTCGAAATAGGGCAGCAGGGAAAAGGAGGAGCGTGCGTCGGCATAGGCGTATCCCGCGTAAAGCGAACCGTTGTGATAGCCGTAATCCGGCATGGCCGCCGAACTTTTGTCTTTTTCCGTGTAGCGGTTGCCGTACAGCACACCGCGCACCTGTACACCGTGATGCCCTTTGAGCGAGATGGTTTTTTCGGAGGCCGCGCTATAGGATGAGAAGGTCGAATCCGTTGGCGCAGGCAGGGTGCGCTCCATCAGGCACATGCCCGCGATTTCCCACACGCATTGGCTGATGCCGTTGCCTTGGTTTACATTGCTATTGTAGCCGTAGCCGAGGCTGATTTGGCCGTGCCAGCGGCGGCGTTTGCCCAGTTCGGATAGGTAGTTTTCCACGATGGGGCGGGTTTCAGCAGGAATATCTGTTTTCAGAACTTTTTCAAATGCGGCAGCGGACTCTTTGTTTTGGTTGTCTTCGGCATAAAACCGCCCCGCTTCGAGCAGCAGGCGTGGATTGTCGGGTTCGGCTTCCAAGGCCGTCTGAAAACTGTTCCCTGCCGCGCGGAAATCCCCTTCGTCCCGTTTTTGCAGCGCATCAGCCAAATGAATCAGCGCAGGTTTGTGCTGGGGCAGTTTGGCGTAGCGGGCAGCGAACTGGCGCACCTTGTGCCACTGCCGCGCGTTGAGGGCGTGGTAAATCGCGCTTTCCAGTTCTTCTGCCGTATCGCCGACTTGATAGACTGTACCGTCTATCATGATGTAGCCGTCGTTTTCCCCCACTTCCCCGCGTGCCTGTCCAGTGTCCAGCCAACCGCTTTCGCGGTATTGCTGCGTTTGGCGGCTGCCCTCGTCCAGCAGGCGGCGGCGTTCGTCTGCGGCCTCGTCGGACGGGGCGGCAAGACAGACTGTACAGAGCGGCAAGAAAAGCAGGCAGAAGTGGTGTTTCATGAGATAGTGTCCTTGGGGCGGAGAGGTCGTCTGAAAGAAGTAAAAACAGAAATTCCGCAAGGCAATGCAGGTTTGTACGGCACTTCGGAAACAGGTCAGCCGCAGTATATTTATGCCTACTGCGGCTGCGGTTAAAAAACGGCGGTTTTCCTGATTGCGGGAACGGACGGCCAAACGCCGAAAACACCGGCATTCCCTAATCGCGTAAGCGGACAAGGTTATTTTTTCGCGCCGCCGAAGGCTACGTCTTTATCCGCTCCCGTACGATCTACGATACCGGCCAAGGCTTCTGCACCGTTGCCGTAAAAACGGCCGGTAATATGTTCGTTTGCCTTGCCGTTGTCAAATGTGCCGTTGCTCCGAATATTGGTACCGGCGAAGTTTACACTGTCCCCGGCGCGGGAAATAGTGCCGGACAGTTCGTTTTTACCTGTTCCATAGTTGGCGGTCAGTATGCCGGTATAGAAATCATTTTTCCCTGGAGTATGCTTGTTAATACCTAATACATTGTATTTCGCATTGACCAGTTTCGGCATATTAGCTGTCGGATTCTCTCCCACGAACCAAACCGTGCGATTGCCGTCGTTCATATTCAAATCTGTGCTGTTGGCGATTTGATTACTATTTCCCCTGCGCGGTGCCCATTCTCCGAAGAAGACGTTGGTTGCCGCAGTTGGCACTTTGGCAAAGGTCATGCCGCCGAATTTCGGCGCAATCGGTAATTTGGGGTCGGCCATTTGGCGTACGCTGAACACTTCGGTGTTGTTGGCGCGTTTTTCATACCACACTTGGGCGAGCTTAGTTTTTGAGAACCAGCCTGCAATGGGGTTGATGTCGCCGGGTTGCAGATATTTCGGATTGGCCGTGCCATTTGCATTGGCGTTCTGATTACCGCCGTTGATGGGAGAATTCCCGTATTTATTACGGATGCGCTGCGCGGGACCGGCTTGGAGGTTGATAGAATTGGATAAGCCATTGCCTGTACTGACTTTGATGCCGGCAGCACCCGAACCAAAGGGCAGGGAATCGGATGTTTTGGGTTCGATTAAGTTCAGTTTGCTTGAACCACCTTCCACATTAACTGCATAAGCAGAGCTGAAGGTTGCAGTCAAAAGGACAGCGAGGGCTAATTGTGATGCTTTCATGATTTTTCTTTCAAAGAAAAGATATGGTGGATACCGCTGTTTTGTCTCGAGCGGCAAGGTGTATCGGGTGTTACCGATAGGGCGCATATTAATATAAATAAAAATATAAATCTAATTAAAACTCATTATCAAATGTAAAGTGCGGATTGCATTTGTCAATATTTTATTTTTAATATCATTGCATTATCATCTAATAAATACAAATATCATAGTAACGGTAACAGGCTGTAGCCGACGGGCAGATTCCTGCCCGTCGGCTACATAGGATACAGTCAAGCTCTAAAACCTACCCTTAATGCCGAAGGTAATTGTCCTGCCTGGGCCGGGAACCGGGGTGCTGGACATCGGGTCTAGGTAATAGCGGTTGGCAAGGTTGGTAACGCCGAAATTCAAGTCTATGTGCTTCCCTATGCGGTAGCGGGCATAGGCATCCAAAAGGGTGGCGGCATGCCAGCCGTAGGGTTTGCCGTTGCGCTCATACACCTTCCCCGCGCCGTCGGCAATCAGCTTGTCGTAGTTTTTCCGCTCCGCCTTGCTGTGATGGATGGCACGCATGCCCAATTCCAGTTTTTCATTAAAGAAGCGCGTGCCGACATCAAGGGTAAGCGAATATTTCGGCTGCAGGGACTGGAAGAAGCGGCTGAGGCCGAAGCCGCCTTCGAGGCATTCGGGTACGCGTTGCAGGTAATAGTCGAATTTGAAGGCGATGCCCTTGTCGCACACCATATGTTTCAAGCGGTAAGTGCCGCCGAAGGAGGCGAAGAAGCGGCCGCTGTCGAGGCGGCTTTGCAGTTCTACCCCCTTGCTGACTGCCTTGTCGTATTGGATCATGCCGCCGTCCATATTCGAGGTGTCGATTTGGTTTTTGATTTTATTGCTGTAGTAGGTGAGGCGGAGGTCGCCTTGGCGCAGCCTGGCGAAATGCGGGGCGAAATTGAAGTTGTAGCCGATTTCCCAGTTGGTGCTTTTTTCCGGCTTCAGGCTGTATTCGGCCACGGTCTGGCTGCCGTACAGCCCGCCGCTGCCGGTGGCGGCGGTCAGTTCGTAAAGGCTGGGGAAGCGGCTCATGCGGGCATAGCGGGCGAAGAGGCGGTGGTTGTCGGCAAGATCGTAGCTGACCGACAGCATGGGCGCCCAGGAATGCGCGCGCTGTTCCTGCGGCATGCGCCAGCGGTCGGCTTCGCCGAATTGATGCCGCATCCAAGCTGTACGGTTTAGGTCGCTATTGAATTCCAGTGCCTGATTATTGTCTTCTTTTGACGGAATTTGGTTTTCATTGGCCATACGTTCCATTTCTTCGCGTACCGGGTCGGTCATGTAAAGATGCGATCCTGGGATATAGCGGCGGTAGCTGCCGCTTTTTCCCTGCGGATTGTTTACCCTTTCGCGGTACATTTCCGGCGTAATCTGTATTTTATCGGTATCAAATTTGCCCGCGACCATTGGGATAATTTGCTTGCGGCGCAGGATATAAAGTGCGTCTTTATCTTTATCAGCCTGATTTTTTTTTGCAAAGCTGCCGTCAGCCTTGCCGTAAATACGGGTGTGAGACCAGGTGTCATCATAGTTATCGTCTTGTCTCAAATGATCAAAGCCATAGCCGTTTTTTTCGGTAAAGCGACGGTTCAGTTGCTTATACTCGTCGCTCTGCTTATCCATCTGATCCCAAAAATTGTGGTTGTAAGTCCGCCGCAAACCGTCTAATAAGCGCAAGTCTTCTTCATCCGCCAATTCGTAATAAGGCATCATCAGACCGGTAACATAGCTGTCCGAACCCAGGCCGTACTGATACCAGGGGTTGCGTGCGGCACGCTGCCGCGCCAGTTCGATATTGCGTCCTTTGAAGTTCTGATAGCGCACGCCCGCCTGTATGTTCAGGCGGGAAGTCGGTTTCCAATCGAATACCAGGTTCGCGCCCCATTCGCGCTTTTTCGCCGACTGCGGGCCGCCCAAGGCCGCCATGCGGGTCAGTACGCCGAAAGTATTCATCAAATCATTGCTGTCGGCGGTATCGGTGCGTTCTTCCAGAGTTTCGCGCTGGTAGTCGGCGGCAAGGGTGAGGCTGAGTTTGTCGGAAAGGCGGAAGCGGTTGCTGAGGTTGAAGCCGTTGCGGACGACGTCGGTACGCTGCCGCGCGCCGGGAACGATGATGCGGTCGGGATGTTCGATGTAGTAGCGTTCCTGATTCAGCTTTTGCTTCAGTTCGGCCAGGTTCATCAGCTTGCCGATTTGGTTGGTCTGGTCGGTCATCACATTTTTATCGGCGGGCGTGATGGCGTAGTAGCCGCCCGTATGCCCCATCCAGCGGTCGGTAATCGCACGGTTGTTTTCATCGTGTTCTGCCAGCTTGCGGGCGATTTTGTCGGGCGTGTCTTCTATCATGCGCAGCACTTCTTCATGGGTTCGGGCCGAGCCGTAGGTGTTCGACGCCATCGCGCTTTCGCAGCTTTCCCCCCGCAGGTTGGGCGACGGTTTTTTGCGTATGTTGCACCAGTACCAAAGGTCGTACTCATAGTCGGGCGTAATAACGCCGACGACGGGGCCGCCGCTCTGATGGCGGTTGCTGTCGGTTTTCACCCGCCACATATCGGCTTGAAGGTCTATCCATTTGTTGTTTTGCGGCTTCCATTCGTAGCCGATTTTGTAGGTTTTGCTGTCGATTTTCGTGCCTATCCCCGGTGCCTGCTGCGCGGGTTCGTCTAGGGATTGTTCGGCGAAACCGAGTATCCATGCCGTTATCAGGGGGTTGATTTCGCCGAAGCCGATTTTGTTGTCCATATATTGCAGGCTGATTTTTTGGTTGCCCGGCAGATACCAGTTGTTTTTCAGCAGCAGGGTTTTGGTGTCGGTGTGGCTGTTCATGATTTCTTCGCCCGGCCTGAACAGGACGGCCATATTCGGCACCAGGCTGGCGGAAGATTTGCAGAGTATGTCTTTTTCCCGCCATGATTTGTCAGGATACTGGTCGTAACAGGCATCCGCACCGTAAATGGGGTTGTTGAGGTAGCTTTGATAGCCGCGTTTGCCCGCGTAGTAGTTGCCCTTTTGGCGGTGGCTGTATGCGGCAAGGCCGTCTGTAATGTCGGTTTTGAAGGCGGCGGACAACATCAGCTGCCTGTCGTCTTTGAAGTTGGTGTGGCTTTTGCCGCCCGCATACTTCGTACCCGCTATGCCTTCGTCCAACAACAGGGCGGTGGGGGAAGGTTTGCCGGTATAGCCGGTTAATACATCGGGCATACCCGATACCCCGTCCGCCGTCGCGCCTATGGGCGAGAGGGTGCGGTAGTCGCGGCCTAAGAATTGGCGTAGGTCGTTTTTCTGCGCCACGGTGTTGCCGGAAAACTCGGTTTTGACTTCGATTCCCCAGTTTTTGCCTTCGGGGATGATGTCGGCGGGTTCGATGGTGCGGATGGACATCGCACCGCCGACGCCCGATTTCACGCCGCGCGTCATGGCGGGGCTTTTTTCCACCGCGATGCTGCGGAACAGGGCGGGGTCGAGGTAGTTGCGGTCGCCCACGCCGTAGTTGTTGAGCCAGACATCGACCGTTTGCTCCGTGCCGTCCAGTGTTACGGGGATACGGCCCTTGCCGGTGATGCCGCGTATGTTGGGCGTAATCGCGCCGCCGGCGGTGCGGGTATTCATGTTGTACACGCCGTTTAAGCCTTTGAGTACGTCGCCGGCGGATTGGACGCGGTAGCGTTCGAGGTATTCTTTGCCAACATAGGCGTTGGAGACGTTTTTGTAATACACATCGTCCGCGCCTTTTTGGTCGTTGGTACGTTTGCCACTGACAACAACGGTATCCAATTCTTGGTATTGTTCTGGTTGAGCTGAGGTTTCGATGACATTAGCAACGGTTAATGTACTGAATGCGCTGGCAAGGCTGAGAATGATTATTTTGGGTTTGGGAGTAAAAGCAGACATAGTTTCTCTTTGTTAAGAATTTAATATAAGAGGTTAAAATACTCTTTTATATAAAAAATATAAAATTTTTAAATATTATTAATATTTATCTAATAATTGATTATGCTTATCATTATTGAAGTAATCTAATAAATAGTCGTTTTTATCATAATTTTGTTTGGATCATATTCAGATAAATAGAGATATGAAAAGGCCGTCTGAAAACTTTCAGACGGCCTTTTGTTTCATTTGCTTTGAGAGTTAATCAAGCAAGATTATTTTTCTGCTTCTTCAAAGCCGACGACTTCGAGACCGAAGCCGGTGAGGCCGGTAAAGGATGACGGCTGGCCGAGGACGCGCAATTTTTTGACGTTGAGGCCGGCGAGGATTTGTGCGCCTATGCCGTAGCTTTTGCTGTCCCATTTGTAGGCTTGGTTTGCGCCTTTAGGCAGGGTGCGGTCGAGTAGTGTGGCGCCGTCTTCGGTACGGTGCAGGAGGATGACTACGCCGCTTTCGGCTTGTTGGATGCGCTCAAGGGCTTTGGGTAATGACCATGAATGGCGTGGGTTGGCTTGGATGAAGTCCATGACGCTGAAGGGCTCGTGGACGCGGACGAGGGTTTCTTCGTCGGCGGAAGGTGTGCCTTTGACGAGGGCGAGGTGGGTTTCGCCGGAGAGTTTGTCGACGTAAACGTGTTGTTGGAACTCGCCCCACGGGGTTTGTACGGGTGCGTTACCCATGTCTTCAAGCAGGCTTTCGGTACGGCTACGGTATTCGATGAGGTCGGTAATGGTGCCGATTTTGAGGTTGTGTTCTTCGGCAAATTTCATCAGTTCGGGCATACGCGCCATGGTGCCGTCGTCGTTGATGATTTCGCAGATGACGGCGGCGGGAATCAGACCGTTCATTTGTGCCAGATCGACGCCGGCTTCTGTGTGTCCTGCGCGGACGAGTACGCCGCCCTTTTGGGCGCGCAGTGGGAAGATGTGGCCGGGTTGGACGATGTCTTCAGGTTTGGCGGATGGGGAAACGGCAGTTTGAATGGTCAGGGCGCGGTCGGCGGCGGAAATGCCGGTGGTAATGCCGTGGGCGGCTTCGATGGAGACGGTAAAGTTGGTGCCGTATTGTGCGCCATTTTTTTGGGTCATCATGGGCAGGCCGAGTTTTTCGACCATTTCGCCGTCCATCGGCAGGCAGACCAGGCCACGTGCGTTTTTGATCATGAAGTTGATGGCTTCGGGGGTAACGAATTGGGCGGCCATCAGCAAGTCGCCTTCGTTTTCGCGGTCTTCGGCATCGGTGATGATGACCATTTTGCCGGCTTTGATGTCTGCTAGGATTTCGGGGATGGTGGAGATGTGGGACATGGTATTTCTTTCTTGGCTGATGGTGGGAGCGTGGCGGTCTTGGTGGTCTTGATCCAGCCACATGTCAGGCATATTGGCTGCCTGCTCGATTTTTCGGGCTTTTTTCTCGCCGAAAGATTTGTTTTTCAGCAGGGCGGACAGCTCGCCTTGGTTGATGGCGATGGCTTGGGCAAACTTGGTCTGCTGGCCGTTGTGGTGTTGTGTTATCCATTGCCGCAGGTTGTGGCGGCGCAGGTCGGTGGTATTCATGATGAGATGAAATTGAATTGTGTGTAATGGATTGTAGTCTTGTCTTTACCAAAAGGCAAACTTTGTTTGTTGAGATTTTTTATTACTTTTTGGTAATGAAATTTATTGTTTCAGACGGCCTGTGTATGGCTTGAAATTGACGGTTTTGGGAGAATATGGGGAATGTTTTGATGATTATTTTAACGGGGGATGTTTGAAATGAAAATGTTTGGGCGCGGATTGGTCGTGCTGGTGTTGTGTGCGTTGACGGCTGCAGGCGGCTGGTTTTATGCCCTGCATGGTCAGAACGAAGAACATCAGGTTTTGTCCCGTGAGGGGGTTTTGATGCAGATTAAGCAGATGAACCGCTTGGAAAGTACGGCATTTTATATCGATACGATTATCCGTACGGAGAAAAAAGGGGATTGGCGCAGGCTGTGGCAGGATTCGCAAAGCGGTATTTTTATTGTGCGCGGTAAGGTGTTGGCTGGTTTGGATTTGGACAAGTTAGACGCGGACAATGTCAATATTGTGGACGACAAGGTAATTATCAGCCTGCCGGCGGTGGAAATCTTGAGCGTGGATTTGGAAAATATCGAAGTGTACGATATTCAGACCGGCTCGTTTAATTTGCTGCCTATGGATAAGTCGGTATTCAAGACGGTGCAGGAAGAAGCGAAACGACAGGTATTGCAAAGCGCGTGCAAGGCTGAGATTTTGGAACATGCCAACCGTCAGGCGCAAATGCAGTTGGAAAACCTGTTTGCATTGACACAGACAAAAGTATCGGTTTATCCGGCTGCGGTAGGGAAGTGCGGTTAAATAGATTGCTTGAAAAGATAAGGCCGTCTGAAAAATTTTCAGACGGCCTTTGTTTCATTAAGCCATTATCCGCGTCGTAAAACGGCGGTATTGATGTATTTTTGAATACCGGTGGCAATGGCTTGGGCGCATTGTTGGCGGAATGATTCGCTGCCGAGCAGCCGCTCTTCGGTAGGGTTGGAGAGGAAGGCGGTTTCCACCAAAATAGACGGAACATCCGGCGCGCGGAGGACGGCAAAGTTGGCCTCGTCAACGCGGCCTTTGTGTAATTGGTTGAGTTTGCCCAATTCGGTCAAGACGGAATGGCCGAGCTTGCGGCTGTCGCGCAGGGTTGCGGTTTGGGTCATGTCCAAAATCGTGTTGTCGACGTTGCGGTTACCGCTGGATTGTACACCGCCGATGGCGTCGGCGTTGTTTTGGGTTTGAGCAAGGAATTTTGCCGCCGAGCTGGTCGCGCCTTTGGTATTGAGCATATATACGCCGGTACCGCGAGCGGACGGGCTGGTAAAGGCATCGGCGTGGATGGATACGAATACGTCGGCATTGCGCGCACGGCCTTTGGCAACGCGTACGCCCAATGGGATAAAGATGTCTTCGTTGCGCGTCATGAATACGTTGTAACCCAAGGCTTCGAGGCGTTTTTTGGTTTCGCGTGCAATGGAGAGTACAACGTTTTTTTCTTTGAGACCGCTCGGGCCGATTGCGCCGGGGTCTTCGCCACCGTGACCGGGGTCGATCATAATCACGGGACGCCGGTTGCCACCGCTGCCGCGGTTGCTTTTAGGGGCAGGGGTATCGTATGCGATATTGGTATTCGGACGTTGTTTGGGAACATTGCCGTTGAGCAAGGCCATCATCGGGTCGTTGGCATCTGCGCCATGTGGATAGAGGTCGATAACCAAGCGGTTTCTGAAGTTGCCGACGGGGGCGAGCGCAAAGACTTGCGGATGGGTACTTTGTTTGAGGTCGATAACGATACGCACGGTGCTGGGCGTATTTTGACCGGCGCGAATGCTGCGGATAAAAGGGTCGTTAGACAGCACTTTGCTGGAAATGCCTTGCAGGACGCTGTTGATTTCCGCACCTTGAATATCCACGACCAACCGGCTAGGGTTGTCCAACATAAAATGTTGGTATTTCATCGAGTGGTTGCTCTCAAGGGTAACGCGTGTGTAGGCGTTCGCCGGCCAAATGCGGACGGCAAGGAATTGCGCAGGAGAGGCCGGTTTGGCCAATGTGGCACCAACGGGCGTGAGGGTGAGAAATAGTCCTGTGCCTTGACGGAGAATGTGTCTTCTAGTTAATTTGACCATGATTCTAAACTTTTTCGGCCTTGGTTTGTGTGGGCGGAAAAGGTGCAGGTTCTGCCCTTATCGGTGTACGTCAATGTAATGGTAATGTCTGCCGGAGGCGTGAATTCCCCACCTTGTTGCGGCCATTCGATGAGGCAGATGCTGTCGGGCGCAAACAATTCGTCCAAACCGGCATCTTCCCATTCCTCGGGCATGGTAAAGCGGTAGAGGTCGAAATGGTGGAGGGTGAATGTATCCAGCGGATAAGATTCGACAATGGTGTAAGTCGGGCTTTTGACTGCGCTCGTATGCCCCAGTCCGCGCAAAATCCCGCGTGTCAGCGTGGTTTTGCCTGCACCCAGTCCGCCTTCAAGATAGATGGTCAGCGGAGCGGAAAGCTGCTTGCTCCATTCTTCACCCAGTTGCAGGGTCGCTTCTTCATCGGGCAGAAAACGGGTGTAAAGTCCGTTTGAGTGCATGGAATAGGCCTTGTCGTTCAAAAGGCTTAATTATGATGGAATTGGCGGCGTTTGCAAACCTGATAAACGATAAAGTTAGATAAAGATAGTGTTGAGGCCGTCTGAAAACGGAATTCAGACGGCCTTTAATGTTAGAATGAAAATATCCCTCACAAAATTGCGAGACAGCTTATGCCTTTATCCATAGACGAACAATTATTGCCGCACCGCAATGCCATTGACAGCATCGATGCGGAAATCCTCCGTTTGCTCAACGAGCGCGCCAGTCATGCGCATGCTATCGGCGAATTGAAAGGGACAGGCGCGGTGTACCGTCCTGAGCGGGAAGTGGCCGTTTTGCGCCGGATTCAGGATTTGAACCGAGGCCCTTTGCCGGATGAATCGGTCACCCGGCTGTTTCGCGAGATTATGAGCGAATGTTTGGCAGTGGAGCGTCCGTTGACGATTGCCTATTTAGGCCCGAAGGGAACATTTACCCAGCAAGCCGCCATCAAACATTTCGGCCACGCCGCACATACCATGGCGTGTACCACCATCGACAACTGCTTCAAACAAGTCGAAACGCGCCAAGCCGATTATTTGGTGGCGCCGGTAGAAAATTCGACAGAAGGCTCGGTGGGGCGCACTTTGGACTTGCTGGCCGTAACTGCGTTGAAAGCCTGTGGCGAAGTGGTTGTCCGTATTCATCACAATCTGCTGCGTAAAGACAGCCACGAAATCGGCGGCATTACCAAAGTTTTCGCCCATGCCCAAGCCTTGGCGCAATGCAACGACTGGCTCGGCCGCAACCTGCCCAATGCCGAACGTATCGCCGTAGCCAGCAATGCAGAAGCAGCGCGTTTGGTTGCCGAATCAGATAGCCCGAATGTGGCCGCCATTGCCGGACGTATCGCCGCGGAAATTTATCAGTTGAGCTTTGCCGCCGAGTGTATCGAAGACGAACCGAACAACACCACGCGCTTCTTGGTGATGGGCCATCAAGAAACCGGCCGCAGCGGCAACGACAAAACTTCTTTGGTCGTCTCTGCACCCAACCGTGCCGGTGCTGTTACTTCTTTGTTGCAACCTTTCACCGAATTAGGCATTTCCATGACCAAATTTGAAAGCCGCCCAAGCAAATCGGTTTTGTGGGAATACCTGTTCTTCATCGATATCGAAGGCCACCAAAGCGATGAAAATGTCCAAAAAGCCTTGCAGCTTTTGGGCGAACGCGCTTCCTTCGTGAAAGTTGTCGGTTCTTATCCGACCGTTGTTTTGTAAGGATTATTGGGCATCAAAGGCCGTCTGAAAAGTTTTCAGACGGCCTAAATCATGTTCTCAATAGTTGCCATTTATGCAACATTATTGGAAGATTGATGTCAGTAAGTTTGCATGATTGGAAATGAACACTCTATAATCCGAACGTTTTTAATATTTTCATGCAAAGAAAGGAGCAAGCCATGACACGCAATACTTCAATCCGCTCAATCACATTCTTTGCAGCCCAAGCGTCGGTCTGACTTTCGGATAACGCTTTTCGCATTCCATGTCGCCCGCTTCGGGCTGCTTTCCCTACGATTATCGGCTAGAAACCAGGCCGTCTGAACATTTCGCAGACGGTGGATATTTATTGTCATCTGTTTTCGGTTTCTATCCGTTTTAAAGAAAGCATAAACACATGGGCAATTATCCCCATCATATTCAAATTATTGCCGACTCAAATACATGGATTGAAGGCAACGCTGTCGCACAGCTCGAAACCACTGCCCGATTACCGCATATGTTACGCGTTGCCGGAATGCCGGATTTACACGCAGGGCGCGGTTATCCGGTTGGCACGGCATTTTTCAGCGACCGTCATTTTTATCCTGCCCTGATTGGGAACGACATCGGTTGCGGCATGGCGTTTTGGCAGACCGATTTACGCGCAGCCAAACTCAAACCGGCCAAACTCGCCAAACAGCTGGGCAATATCGATACGCCGTTGGACAAAGACGAACAGGTTGATTTGTTAGGCGACGCTGTCGATATGTTCCCATTTTCAGACGGCCTTGCCGTAGGTACGATTGGCGGCGGCAACCATTTTGCCGAGTTGCAAACCGTTGATACCGTTTATCGCGCCGATCTGCTTCCGACAGATTTTGATGAAAACCATTTGCAACTGTTGGTGCATAGCGGTTCGCGCGGATTGGGCCAGCAGATTTTGCAACGCCATATTGCCGCCTTTGGGCATCAAGGTTTGGCGGAAGAGGGCGAAGCGGCGGCAGCCTATCTTGCCGAACACCAAGCAGCCCTTGAATTTGCCAGCCTTAACCGCCGTTTGATTGCGGCCAGAATGCTCGACTGTTGGTGCGCAGAAGGAACATGCCTGCTCGATGTCCATCATAATTTTTTGGAACAAACCGAGATTGACGGCACAACCGGTTGGCTGCACCGAAAAGGCGCAACGCCCACCGATAAAGGCTTGGTCATGATACCCGGCTCGCGCGGCGATTACAGCTATCTGGTCCGACCTGCCGAAGACTGCCAAATTTCGTTGAATACCTTGGCTCACGGCGCAGGCCGGAAATGGCAGCGCGGCGAATGCAAAGGCAGGCTGTCGCACAAATATACTGCCGACAGCCTACGCCAGACCGAATTCGGCAGCGTAGTCGTTTGTCAGGATAAAACTTTAATTTTTGAAGAAGCGCCGCAGGCTTATAAAAGCATCGACAGCGTTATTGCCGCCATGAAAAACGCAGGTTTGATTGAATTGGTCGCGCGGTTTAAACCTGTTTTGACTTATAAAACCAGCGGCGAGTGTGGAGCATAAAGATGAAACAGAATACACCAGCGGTTTATCTGCAAATTTCTACCGCGCAAGGGCCGGCAGAGTGCCGTATATTTGCCCGTTTCGTCTTGGGCAAATTGCTTGCCGAAGCCCAAACCAAAGGCATTGATGCCGAACTTGTTACCGAAACCGCCGATAAGCACGGCATTTTGTCGGCGACGCTCAAGTTGGAAGGGCAGAAAGCCGAAAGCCTAGCGCAAACTTGGCAGGGGACGCTCCAATGGATATGTCCCAGCCCCGTCCGCCCGAAACATCCGCGCAAAAATTGGTATATAGGCGTTTTACGCCTGCCCGATATGCCGCAGATGTATGAAATGCCGTCTGAAAACGGAATCGAGTTTCAAACCTGCCGCTCGGGCGGCAAGGGTGGGCAACACGTTAATAAAACCGAAAGCGCCGTCCGCGCTACGCATAAAGAAAGCGGCATTTCCGTGCGGGTCGAGAGCGAACGCAGCCAGCATGCCAATAAAAAATTGGCGGTAATATTATTGGCGCAAAAACTGGCGGAGCATCATGCCGGACAAGCTGGAAGTTTTGCGCAGGAGCAGCACGCGCAACTCTATCAAGTTGAGCGCGGCAATCCGAAAAGGACGTTTGTCGGAGCTATTTTTAAGGAGAAATAATTTATCTGCCGGATAAACAGGCATTTAAAACATAAACCAAAGGCCGTCTGAAAATATTCAGACGGCCTTTTATCAGTTTATCGATTAGCGTTCGCTCAACGCTTGTTTCATACGCGTGATCGGTTTGATCAGGTATTGGAAGATGGTTTTTTCGCCGGTTTTGATGTCAACCGTTGCCACCATACCCGGAATAATCGGCATAGGTTTGCCGTTTTTGTCTTTCAGGGAGTTGTTTTCGGTTTGGACGAGAACACGGTAATAGACTTGGTTCGGGTCAAGTTTTAAGTCGTTGGCACGGTTTTGCATGGAGTTGCTGACGGTATCGGCGCCAACGAGGGTAACTTTGCCTTCCAAACCGCCGTAGATGGAGTAGTCGTATGCGCTGACTTTAACCAATGCAGGTTGGCCTGCGCGGATAAAGGCGATGTCTTGCGGACGGATATAGGCTTCGACCAGCAGTTTGTCGTCAACCGGGACGATTTGCATGATGTCTTCGCCTGCGTTCACAACGCCGCCGATGGTGGTGACTTTTATGCCTTTGACAATGCCGCGCATAGGGGCGCGGATTTGCGAGCGTTCAACCGGGTCTGCGCGCATGGCAACGTTTTCTTTGGATTGCGCCAGCTCGGATTCGGCTTGCAAGAGTTCGTTGTTGGCATCGGCTTTGTAGCGGTTGCGGCGTTCGGAGATTTGGGTGGCCAAGTCTGCGGAATCGCGGCGCATTCTTAAAAGTTCGACTTCGGAAACCACGCCTTCGGCAACCATAGGGGCGGTAATGGCGATTTCGCGGTCAAGCGCGGCCTTGCTTTGGGAAAGGCCGCTGACGGCATCGGTCATGGCTTGACGGCGTGCTTTGTAGGCGGCGATTTCGCGACGGCGAAGCTCGGGACCCACGCTGTCAGGGAAGGAGAGCTTGGTGCCGTAGGCCTCGGCTTTAAGGCGGGCAACGGTGGCTTCGAGGTTTTCGACTTTGGCTTCGCTTTCACGCAAAACGGCGGAGCTGCGCGTGTCATCTAGTTTCATCAGAATCTGATCTTTCTCGACCATATCGCCTTCTTTAACCATGATTTCGGTTACGATGCCGGGGTCGAGGCTTTGAATTACTTGCTCACGGCTGCTGGGAATGATATTGCCGTTGCCGCGGGTCACTTCTTCGACAGGGCTGTTGTATGCCCAGACGACGAAGACAACTAGGAAAAGGAAGAATAGGATGATGACCCAAAATTGGCCGCTGTGTTTTTCTTTTTGAAGGGCAGCATTGAGGTCGTTGATGAGGTGTAGGTCTTTGGATTTGACGTTGTTTTCGCGGCTCATAATCGTGTATCTTTATTGTGTTTGGTGGATTTTAACCATTAGGGCAGGCCGTCTGAAAGGGTAAATAGGTTTCAGACGGCCTTTTGCTTTATTGTGCTGCCGATTGAGGGGCGGCGGCTTGTTGTTGCTGCTGTTTGACGTTGGCTGCTTTGGCCTGTTCGTTTTGCATGAGTTTTTGCAATACCAGATCACGCGGGCCGTCCATCACGACTTTACCATTATCCATCACAATGATGCGGTTGACGATTTGCAGCACTTGCGGACGATGGGTCACCAAAAGCATGGTACGGTTGCGACCCCATTGGGCAATGGCATTGAGCGCCATTCGTTCGGTAGCTTGGTCCAGGCTGGTGGTCGGCTCGTCCAGCAAGACGACTTTTGGGTTGCGCAAGGTCATACGCGCCAGGGCAATGATTTGTTTTTGACCGCCGGACAAGCCCAAGCCGTCTTCACCCAGAGGCATATCCAAACCGCGTGGATGGTTGCGGATGATTTTGTCGAGGCCGAAACGGTTGAGCGCAGTCAGTAAGTCTTGGTCGGTAGAGTAGCTGCCGGTACGCGCCAAGTCCATGTTTTCACGCAATGTGCCGAGGAACAGGCGTGGCGATTGGCTCAACAGCAGGACTTGATCGCGCAGGAAGTTGGGGTCAAGCTGGCGCATATCGACGCCGTCAAGGGTAACGTTGCCTTTTTCAGTGTCGTACAGACCGCTGGCCAGTTTGAGCATGGTACTTTTACCGCTGCCGATACGGCCCAAAATACCGACTTTTTCGCCCGGTTTGATGGTCAGGCGCAAATCTTCGACAGCGCTGTTGTTGTCGGCTTGATATTTGAACGATACGTTTTCAAAGGTAATGCTGCCTTGAACGTTGTCCAAAGTAATGTATTTGCGTTCCGGATTGCGCTCGATAGGGCGGGTAACGATGTCGTTTACGCCTTTGAGGGCAAGTTTGGCCTGTTGGAAGCGGGTGGCCAAACCAGCGATTTGTGCCAACGGCGCCAAGGCGCGGCCGGACAGAATCACGGAGGCAATCAATGCACCCATGGTGATGCGTTCCGCATGGTTGTCGGCATGAATCAGATAGGTACCGACGACAACCAAAAAGACGGTATTGAGCTGCTGCATGGCAACGGCAAAGTTGACCATGAAGTTGCTGGTGTCTTTGACTTTGATGGAAGAAGCGGAAGTTTTGGCGGTGTATTCGTCCCAGCGTTGTTGCGCCCAAGATGTGGCGTTGTTGGTTTTCAGGGTTTCGATGCCTTCGATGGCTTCAACGGCAAGCCCGGAGCGTTGCGAACCTTCTTTCATCGATTCGTTGATATGGCGCGAGAGCGGGCGTTGTACGACAAAACCGACAATCACGACAATCGGAATGATGGTCAGGGGAACGAGTGCCAGTTTGCCACCAACCATGGAAATCACGAAGATAAACAGCAACAGGAAAGGCAAGTCGACAATAGTCAACAAGCTGGCACTGGTCATGAACTCGCGCACGGCTTCAAATTCGCGCAAATTACTGGCGTATGAACCGGAAGAAGCGGGACGGTCTGCCAGACGCAATGCCATCACGCGGCGGAACAGGGCGGAGCTGATGATCAAGTCGGCTTTTTTACCGGCAATATCGGTCAAGTGGCCGCGGATCATCTTGGCGGCAAACTCAAACAAAATCGCCAAGACCACGCCGATGCTCAATACCCACAAGGTTTCATAGGCTTGGTTGGGAATCACGCGGTCGTACACGTTCATCACATACAGGGAGCTGACGAGCGCAAGGAAGTTGATGATGATGGTGGCCAAGATGACTTGGTAGTAGTAGCTGCGGAAGCGCCAAATGACTTTCCAAAACCATGCTTTGGGCAAATGGTATTCAGGCAGCTCCGAGCGCATATCGGTCGCCATTTTGGGTTTGATAAACCAGCAGTAGCCTAAATACAGGCCGGAGAGCTGCTCGTGGCTGAGCTCCTGTTCCAAACCGTCAACCTGGCGGATATGGTATTTGCGCTCTTGGCCGGAGCCTTCGATTTTGGTGATGACCGCGGCCTCTTCGTTGTGCAGGATAATCATGACCGGCACGGCAAGCGAGGGGATGTCTTCTAGATTGCGTTTGGATAAGGTGTTTTCAAAGCCATGGCTGCGCAGGACTTCGACCAGTGAGTGATAGTTGACCTTGAGTTTTTTGTCGCGCACGACTTCGGCGGACAAAGCGGCTTCGGATACGGGCGCACCCAAAAGGCGGGTCACTAAAACGATATGTTCAATGATGGCTTTCATATTTTTTCGCGTAATGTTTTTGGTTTAACCGGCGGATATGGCTTTATTTTTGTGCCAAACCGACCCAAGCGGAGATTTTGGCCTGGGTATTTAAATAGTCGAGCGCCGCATCGCGGAAATCGTTGCGGGCGGCAACGTAATCCTGTTCGATGGAGGATAACTCGCTGTATGCGCTCAAAACGTCGGTCAGCGTACGTCGGGCGATTTTAAATTGCAATTCATACACTTTGATGACTTCTTTTTGGGCGGCGATGTGTTGCGCCGTCAGCGCGGTACGCTGTTCGCTTTCCTGCATATCTATGGCCGATGTTTGAACGCGTTCGTTCATGTCGCGCAGGATTTGTTCGGACTTGGCTTCTGCGGCAATCAATGATTTGGCATTGCGCTCTACATTGTGCCGGGCGGCAATATCCAACACATTCCATGCAACGTTTAAATAAAGCTGTCTGGTGTTGCGCGTCGCACTGCCTTCCAAGTTGAGGGCAGGCAGGCGTTCGGCTTTGGAAGCGTCCAAATCGGCACGGACGCTGTCGCGCTCGGCCAATTGCGCCTGATAGGACGGATTATTGTTGCGGTTGGGGTTGTTGAAGCGTTCAGTGATGGATTTCGCCGTATCGTTTTTAAACGGATCTTCCAAGTCGTTGGCAGTCAGCTGGCGCGAGGTATAGCGGGACAGGCGGCTCAGTGCCAAATCCATGGTGCGGCGTTGTTGGGCAATGATGTTTGCCACTTGCAGTTGGCGCGCGCGCGCTTCAATCAGTTCGGAACGGCGGCCGGCATCATATTTGACGATGGTGTCCAAGTCTTTTAAGAGATTGTTGTGGCGCGCTAAAGTCTGCTCGTTGAGGATCAGGGTTTCTTTTGCACGCAATGCGCTCAGGTAGAGGCGGCCGATATCGCTGCCGAGCTGCTCTTGGCTTTCGGTGTATTTGTGTTGATAGTATTCTTCGCGGCTGCGGTCGCGGCGGACGGCGGCTTCAATCGCACCCCATGAGTAGATGTTCACGCTGCCGCGCACGCCGATACCGTCATCCATGTCGTTGCTGTTGTATTTATTGTGTTGCGCCAGCACTTTCGTGCCGGTCAGGGTAACGACAGGATAATGGCGCGCACGCGTGGCTTTGGTCGTGCTTTGCGCTGCTTCTTGAGTGGCTTTGGCTTCACGCACAATCGGGTCGCTGATTAAAGCGTCCCTGAGGATGTCTTGCAGGCTGTATGCAGAGGCCGTCTGAAACGGCAGCAGACAGCAGGCGACGGCAACGGCCGATGACAATAAACGGGGCTTTGTGGGTGAAGAATAAATATGCGACATGATTTTTAACCAAATGATTTATATATTATCGTTGTCCGTATCGGGTATCGCCTGAGGCATGGCCGGGCGAATTTTGAACGAGAACACATACATTTACAAAGCATAAAGCATTTTTTCCAGCTTTTCACAATATTCTGATGAAAGGTCGAGATACAGGCCTTAAAGTATATTATTGCAGAGCGCGACTATCGTATCTAATAATTTTAATGTAAAAAATCTATCAAAAAGGCCGTCTGAAAGGATTTCAGACGGCCTTTTTTCAACCTTAATCCTTACGTTGCAATACAGCGGCAAAGAAGCCGTCGGTTTGGTGTTCTCCGGAGTTGAGGCGCAGGTATTTCCCGGTATCCAAATCGACCTTCAGGCTTTGCAGAAGTTCGGCGCAGTTGACGAGTTCAAATTCGGGATGTTCGGACAGGAAACGTTCGACTTGCAGTTCGTTTTCTTCCGGCAACACGCTGCAGGTGGCGTACACCAAGCGGCCTTGCGGTTTCACCAGTTTGGAGGCGGCATCGAGGATGCTGTGTTGCTGTTCCAAAAGGTTGGCCACGATCTCGGCGGATTGGCGGTATTTGAGGTCGGGATTGCGGCGTAAAGTACCCAAACCGGAGCAGGGCGCGTCCACCAATACGCGGTCGGCTTTGCCTGCCAGTCGGGCGATACGGGTATCGTGTTCGCTGCTGATGCGTTCGGGGTGGATGTTGGTCAGTCCGGCGCGGGTCATGCGCGGTTTGAGGTTGGCAAGGCGTTTTTCGGCGATGTCAAAGGCGTAGATTCTGCCTTTGTTGGCCATTTGCGCGCCGACAGCCAAGGTTTTACCGCCGGCGCCGGCACAGAAATCGACAATGATTTCACCGCGTTTTGCGCCCAGCAATAAGGCAAGCAGCTGGCTGCCTTCGTCTTGGACTTCCAGTGTACCGTCCAAAAACAGTTCGTGTTTGTTAAGCGCGATTTTGTTTTTCAGGCGGATGCCCCAAGGCGAATAAGGCGTTGCCTCTGCATCGGCACTTTCAGCCTGCAACAATGGCAATACTTTATCTCGTTTGCCTTTCAAGGTATTGACGCGGATGTCGAGCGGGGCAGGTTGGTTGATGCTGCGGCCGAAAGCGAGGATTTCTTCTTCGCTCCAATGCTGTTGCAGTTGTTCCACCAGCCATTGCGGCAATTCTGCGGCGGTATTCAGGCCGTCTGAAAACTCGGTTTTACGGGCTTTCAAATTGCCGAGGAACGCTGTTTCTTCTTCATCAAGCAGGTCTTTGATTTGGCTGATATTGGTGCTTCTGCCGAGAACCAGTGCGGCGAGAGCGGCTTTGCGCGGCTGCGCGTGCGGACGGCGCAGGGCGGTGCTGATTTTTTGATAGTGGCGCAGCGCGGCAAAGGCAGTTTCGGCGATTTCGTGGCGGTCTTGGCGGCCGAGTTTTTTGTGTTCGCGGAAATAGGCGGAGAGGACGGCATCGGAAGGCTGTTTGAAAGTCAGCATTTCAGCCAAAACTTTGGCGGTGTGGTCGAGTTGTGCGGCGTTCATGATGTAATGGGTTTCTCTTAAAGTTAGTAAATGGTTTCAGACGGCCTTCATGATGCGTTCGATTTCGTGCCAAAAGCCGTCCGGCCGTAATTCCAAAACGGCAATCAAGCCTTGGTCGATACAGCGGATTTCGGTTTCGTTCAATGTTTCGGTTTTGGCGACACGCGCAGGCGCGAGATAGGCCATGCGGTCGAGCAGGTGATAGCGAGCTTCTTGGCGTTCAAACCCGTATTCCGCCCAATCTTGAATATAGACGCCGCGCCAGCCGTATGGGTTAAGTGGCGGCTCAAAAGCATGGAAACCTTGTGGAAAAAATCCGATGCCGCGCACGATGGAAGCAGGAAGTGGATTTTCCGGCAGGGCTTGTGCGGCTAAAGTTGCTTTGCCTTGCGGCGTATGCAGCAGCTGGGATTGCTGCACCAGTTTGGCGGCTTTGTCCGTCAGCGTGTCTTTAGGATTGAGGCCGCGCAGGTTTTGCACTTGGTCTCCGCCGTAGTATTTACACGCCAGCTCGATATGGTAGGGCTGTTGGTTGAGGGAAACGACAAAATCCGCGGCGCCTAAAGTTTGGCCGTCTGAAAAAACGGGCAGGTTGTATGCGTGCAGCTTAGCATGTGGGGCGTTGGCAAACCAAAAAGCCAGCAGCTCTTCGGCATAAATGCCGAGACGGTGGCCGAACGGGGCGCGTTGGGCGAGGTAATCCTTCAGCGGAGCAGGATCGGCGTCCAATGCTAAAAGATAGCGGAAACCGCGGTCCCCCAATAATTCGCGCACGCTCAATTCGCAACCGCTTTTCCACAAAGGCGGCGCAGTCAGCAGCGAGGCAAGGTCGCGGACGGGTTGGCTGGTGAGTTTCCACCATAATGCGTCTAGGGCGTAATTCATGCTTATCCGAATATCAGTCATGCCGTCTGAAAAGCTGGAAATGTTTTCAGACGGCCTTAATCAGTCTTTTTTATGGATACGGTGGCTGACGGTATTGAAAAAACCGCGCAGGATGTCGATGTCTTCGGTTTGCGTGTTGGCGCGGCCGAACAGGCTCTGCATGCGGCGCATCAGGCGCTCGCCGTTGCGGCGGTTGAAAAAGCCGATGTCGTTCATCACGCTTTCCATGTGGGCGACCATGCCTTTGATTTGCTCATGGGTCGCGGCGTGGTCTTCCTGTTGCAGATGAGTCATGGGCGAATCGGTTTGGCTGAAGATTTCGTAGCATACGACCTGAACGGCTTGGGCGAGGTTGAGCGAGAAATAGTCGGGGTTGCCGTTGATGGTCATCAGTCGGTTGCAGGCTTGGACTTCTTCGATGCTCAAACCGAACGTTTCGTTGCCGAAGACCAGCGCCACTTTCTCGCCTCGGTTGGCGGCCTGCAGTAATTCGGGTACCAACTCGCGCGGCGTTTGCAGCGGCGCAGTAATTTCGCGGCGGCGGCTGGTCAGGGCGCAGGCGATGGTGGTGTCGGCAAGGGCTTCGTCCAAAGAAGCGGCAATGGTGGCATTTTCCAAAACGTCTGCCGCGCCGGAAGCGAGGATGAAACTTTCCTCCGGTAATTTAAACGATTGCGGACGCTCCGGGTCGAACACGGGCGGATTTTCCGTCATCGGTGTTGCCATCAGATTGGGGGCGACGATGGTCAATTTGTGCAGGCCCATTGTTTTCATGGCGCGCGCGGCGGAGCCGATATTGGAAGGATGGCTGGTGCGCGTGAGGATGATGCGGATGTTGTCCAGATAAGCGGGCAGGGCGGGTTTTTCGGAAGTCATGTTTTGTTTTCTGTTTGTACGGGAATCAGGTATAATGCGCCATCTTTTTGTTTTCAGACGGCCTTTTCCCATGCTGTCTGAAATGTTCTTTAACAGCATCGGAAACGATTAACAGCCTCTTGTGTGCCTTGTTCGGCGCATTAGGGCGTATTTTACCTGAATTAGGAAGAAAACCATGAATCCGTTTTTAAATACCGCTTTCAAAGCCGCCCGTAAAGCAGGGCAAATGATGATTCGCGCCGCCGGCAATCTGGATGCCGTCAAAGTAGACAGCAAAGCATTCAACGACTTCGTTTCCGATGTTGACCGCAGCTCCGAGATGATTTTGGTGGAAGCGCTTAAAGAAGCTTATCCTCACCACAAAATCACTTGCGAAGAAGGCGGCTCCCACGGTAAAGCCACCGCCGAGTACGAATGGATTATCGACCCGCTCGACGGCACAACCAACTTTCTCCACGGCCATCCACAATACGCCATCTCTATGGCACTCCTGCACAAAGGCGTGTTGCAAGAAGCTTTGGTGTATGCACCTGAGCGCAACGACGTATACATGGCCTCCCGCGGCAAAGGCGCGTTGCTCAACGACCGCCGCATTCGCGTTTCCAACCGCATCGAATTGAACCGCTGCCTGATCGGTACCGGCTTCCCTGTTGTCGATCAAAGCATGATGGACAAGTATCTGGCGATTTTGAAAGATTTCTTGGCAAAAACCGCCGGCGGCCGTCGTGAAGGCGCGGCTTCTTTGGATTTGTGTGCCGTTGCGGCCGGCCGTTTGGACGGTTTCTTTGAGTTTAACCTCAAACCTTGGGATATTGCCGCCGGTGCATTGATTGTCCAAGAAGCAGGCGGCATCGTTACCGATATGTCCGGTGATGAAGGCTGGTTGGAAAGCGGCGACATCGTTGCGGCCAATCCTAAAGTATTGGCGCAAATGCTGAAAATTATTTCTGATCATCAATAAGCGTTTGTAGGGAACGGTCTGTATTTATCGTGGCAGGCCATGTTCTCAACAATCGGTAAAAGGCCGTCTGAAACCTGAAATCGGGTTTCAGACGGCCTTTTGTTTTGTTGTTAACGGATTCGGATAAGAGCTGAAAATACGGCTTTTAAAGGAAGCATTTTTAATTTTGTCTGTATTTTCTATTGCTTCGCAGTTATGATGTGGATTAGCTTGGCTGAAATAATGCCGCGTGCAATCATAAAAATAGAAAGCAGAGGAGAATAATGAAACGAGATTTTGAAGCAGTAAAACGCATTGTCATTAAGATTGGAACCAGCTCTTTGGTGTTGCCAAACGGCAAAATCAATTTGGCGAAAATCGACCAACTGGCCTTTGTCATTTCCAGCTTGGTCAGTAAGGGCAAAGAAATTGTGCTGGTGTCTTCCGGCGCGATGGGCTTCGGGCTGAATGTCCTTAACATGGAAAAACGTCCGGCGGAAATGGCGCAGCAGCAGGCTGTTTCCAGCGTCGGCCAAGTGGCCATGATGAGCCTTTATTCGCAGATTTTTTCCCATTATCGGATGACGGTATCGCAAATCCTGCTGACGCGTGATGTGGTTGAATATCCGGAAAGTTTGGCAAACGTTACCAATGCTTTTGAATCCCTGCTTTCCATCGGCGTCATCCCTATTGTCAATGAGAACGACGCGGTCAGCGTGGACGAGATGGACCATGCGACCAAGTTTGGCGACAACGACCGTTTGTCGGCAGTCGTGGCGAAAATCGTTAAAGCAGATTTGCTGATTATGTTGTCTGATATCGACGGTTTATTTGATAAAAATCCGGCCGTTCACGTCGATGCCAAGCTGCGCAGCCATGTTGCCGATATTACCGAAGAAATTATTGCTTCTGCCGGCGGCTCGGGCAGTAAGTTTGGTACGGGCGGCATGCTCAGTAAGATTAAGAGCGCGCAGATGATGTTTGAACATCATGGGCAGATGGTGTTGATGAACAGCGCCAATCCGCGCGATATTCTTCAGGTTTTAGATGGCGCGCCTATCGGAACGTGGTTTGCACAAGAGAAATAGGGAGGTTTGATGAGCTATATCGAACAGTTGGGCAAGAATACCCAAAAAGCCAGTAAAACGTTAATTAGTTTGGGAAGCGTGGAAAAAAACAATCTGCTGCGTCAGGTTGCGGCGGCTTTGGTTGAACGGGCTGAGATGATTTTGGCGGAAAATGCCCGCGATTTGTCCGCTGCAAAAGAAAACGGCATTTCGGACATTATGCTCGACAGGTTGCGCTTGAATCACGAACGTATCAAGGGCATTGCGGAAGGCGTTGAGCAGGTTGCCGATTTGCAGGACCCGATTGGGCAGGTTGTCCGCGGTTATACCAATCTGGACGGCTTGAAGATTGTTCAAAAACGCGTGCCTTTGGGCGTGGTTGCCATGATTTTTGAAAGCCGCCCGAATGTTTCGGTCGATGCGTTTTCTCTGGCCTTTAAAACCGGCAATGCCATTATTTTGCGCGGCGGTCGCGATGCCATCCATTCCAATACCGCATTGATTGCCGTCATCAGGCAGACTTTGGTACAAGCGGGAATGGATGCCGATGTGGTGCAGCTGGTTGAGGATACCAGTCATGCCGCTGCCGAGGAATTGATGCAGGCAGTCGATTATATTGATGTGCTGATTCCGCGCGGCGGCGCGCGCTTGATTCAGACGGTGAAAGAGAAATCGAAAGTTCCCGTCATTGAAACCGGAGTCGGTAATTGCCATATTTATGTAGATGACAGTGCCGATTTGGAGATGGCGGTCGATATCGTCGTGAATGCCAAAACGCAGCGCCCAAGCGTGTGTAATGCCGCTGAATCTTTGGTTGTTCATGAAAAGATAGCGGAGGCGTTTTTGCCCAAACTGGAAGAAGCCGTTGCCAAAGTGCATCCGGTCGAATTTAGAGCCGATCAGGAAGCACTGCGTATGTTTAAAAATGCTGTTTTGGCAACCGAGGAAGATTACAGTACCGAGTTTCTTGACTATATTATGTCGGTCAAGACAGTGAAATCGGTGGAAGAAGCCGTCGATTGGATTAACGGCCATACGACGCATCACTCGGAAGCGATTGTGACCCAAAGCATTGCCCATGCTGAGTTTTTCCAAGAAAGCATTGATGCGGCGGCGGTTTATGTCAATGCGTCCACTCGGTTCACCGACGGCTTTGTTTTCGGATTGGGCGCGGAAATCGGGATTTCCACCCAAAAAATGCACGCCCGCGGCCCGATGGGTTTGGAAGCGCTGACTTCGACCAAGTTCTACATCAACGGCAACGGTCAGATCCGACGTTGATAAACGCCCCTCAACTTCATCAATTTGCGTATAATGGCGGGAAATTTGATTTTCCCCGAACAACCGATTTAGTAAAAAGGAACACACCATGTCCTCTATCCACGATCAAATCAAAGAAGTCGTTACCACACACCGCGTCGTATTGTTCATGAAAGGCACGAAGCAATTCCCGCAATGTGGCTTCTCTTCCCGTGCTGTACAAATCCTGAATGCGGCAGGTTGCACCGACTATGTAACCGTCAACGTATTGGAAAACGATGCCGTACGCCAAGGCATTAAAGAATACAGCGATTGGCCGACTATTCCTCAACTGTACGTTAACGGCGAATTTGTCGGCGGCTCCGACATTTTGATGGAAATGTACGAAGCCGGCGAACTGCAAGAATTGCTGAAAGCTTAATTATCCACAATATTCCATAATGTAAAATTGTTGACAAAGGCCGTCTGAAACCCTGATTCAGACGGCCTTTCGCATGAATACGCACTTTGCGCGCCATGTGAAAAAAAGTATAATCCCCCTCCATCAACGCAATTCGGAAAATCAACATGAACGTTACCGTTATCAACCACCCTTTAGTCCGCCACAAACTCACGCTGATGCGTGAAGCGGATTGCAGCACTTACAAATTCCGCACGCTTACCACCGAGTTGGCACGTCTGATGGCATACGAAGCCAGCCGTGACTTTGAAATTGAAAAATACATTATTGACGGCTGGTGCGGTTCTATTGAAGGCGACCGCATCAAAGGCAAAACGCTGACTGTCGTCCCGATTTTGCGTGCCGGTTTGGGTATGCTCGACGGCGTACTCGACCTGATTCCGACTGCCAAAATCAGCGTTGTCGGCTTGCAGCGCGATGAAGAAACTTTGAAACCGGTTTCTTATTTTGAAAAATTTGTCGATAGCATGGACGAACGTCCCGCGCTGATTATCGACCCAATGTTGGCGACCGGCGGCTCTATGGTTGCCACCATCGACCTTTTGAAAGCCAAAGGTTGCCGTAACATCAAAGCATTGGTATTAGTTGCCGCTCCGGAAGGTGTGAAAGCCGTCAATGACGCGCATCCTGATGTAACCATCTACACTGCCGCGCTCGACAGCCACTTGAATGAACACGGCTACATCATCCCCGGTTTGGGCGATGCCGGCGATAAGATTTTCGGTACACGTTAATTGAAATGTTTAAGGCCGTCTGAAAAGTGTCAAACATCAATTTTCAGACGGCCTTGTTATATGGTTTGTTTTAAAATCCACATCAGAAAGGACAATCATGAGCTTCCAAGACAATCTGGCCGCTATGCCTGCCATCGATCATTTGAGCGGCTTGGATATTCTCGATAAAGAGGGCAATGTGGTTCATCACATTCCCAATGTACCCGGCAAACAAGGCTCGCTCAAACTTTACCATGCTTTGGCGCAAGAGTTTGACGGTAAACTTGACGCAGCAGCGGCAGAACGCGGCTTGGCATGGTTTGCAGAACATGTTGCCGATGCCGAAGCCAATCCAGGCAAACATCCGAATATTGATTTACTGTTTAAAGTGAAGGCTGAAAATATCAGCCTGACTTTGAAACCATTGGTTGCTTAATGAATACAAAAAAGGCCGTCTGAAAACAATTTTCAGACGGCCTTTTTATATGCTTAAAACCTTAAGCGATAGAAGCTTCAACGAATGCAGTCAGTTGACCTTTAGCCAATGCGCCGACTTTGGTTGCAACGTTTTCGCCGTTTTTGAACACCATCAGGGTAGGGATGCCGCGAACGCCGAATTTGGCAGGAGTGGCTTCATTGTCGTCGATGTTGATTTTAACAACTTTCAGACGGCCTTGGAATTCGGAGGCGATGTCGTCCAAGATTGGGGCAATCATTTTGCAAGGGCCGCACCATGGTGCCCAGAAGTCCAGCAATACAGGTACATCGGATTTCAAAACGTCTTGTTCGAAGCTGGCATCGCTGGAGTGGATAATCAATTCGCTGCTCATGTTTGTTTCCTTTTGAATGGGGATCGATAAATATGTTGTTCAGAATAGTGGCAGACAGGGAAAATTTCAAGTGCCGCCACCCGGTAATAGTTTTTTTGAAATGCGCCTATCGCAATCTTTAAAGATTCAGACGGCCTCTTGAACCATGTGGCCGGAGTGGGCAATCAAATGGCGCGTATAGTCGCTGCTTGGATTGGCAAACACATTTTCGCATTCGCCTTCTTCAACGATTTTGCCGTCTTTCAACACCATCACGCGATGGGAAATGGCGCGGATCACGGCGAGGTCGTGGCTGATGATGATGAAGGCGAGGCCGTATTCTTTTTGCAGGCCGCTGAGCAATTCAAGGATTTGTTGTTGCCATTGGACATCAAGCGCGCTGGTTGGTTCGTCCAATACGAGGATTTTCGGGCGGACAATGATGGCGCGGGCGATGGCAAGGCGTTGGCGCTGGCCGCCGGAGAATGCGTGCGGATAGCGTTCGAGTGCGTCTTCGGGCAAGCCGACTTGTTTGAGGACTTCTTGAACACGGCGGCGCATTTCTTCGCGCGGCATACTGGGCTCGTGAACGCGCAAGGCTTCGGAAACGGTATCAAAGACGTTCATGCGCGGATTGAATGCGCCGAACGGGTCTTGGAACACCATTTGGATTTCGCGGCGCAATTCGTGTCGCCATGGCTCGCCGTTGATGTCCAGGCTGCCTTCGGAGTCGATAAGGTGCATAACGGCTTTGGCCAGCGTGGTTTTGCCGCAGCCACTTTCGCCGATGATGCCCAATGTTTCCCCTGATTTGAGATCGAAAGAAACGGGGTTGAGAATGGTTTTGTCGCGTTTTTTAAACCAGCCGTCTGATTCTTTGATGGAAAAGGCGATTTGTTCGGCCTTGAGTACGGTGGCTGGGTTTGCAGGTAAAGGAGCCACTTTGCGCATTGTGCCGGCGTTGAGCAACATTTTGGTGTATTCGTGTTGCGGATTGGCGAAGACTTCGTTTGCTTTGCCGGTTTCGAGGATGCGGCCGTTACGCATAACGGCGACATCATCGGCAAAACGGCGCACGAGGTTTAAGTCGTGCGTAATGTAGAGCATGGTCATGCCGTGTTCTTCCTGCAGGCGTGAGAGCAGATCGAGGATTTGGGCTTGGACGGCAACGTCCAAAGCGGTGGTCGGTTCGTCGGCAATCAGGAGCTTGGGCTGGGCTGATACGGCCATGGCAATCATGGCGCGTTGGCGTTGGCCGCCGGAAAGTTGGAAAGGGTATGCCTGGGCTTTTTGCTCGGGCTGGTGGATGCCGGTTTCGTCCAAGAGTTCGATAGCGCGCGCCCATGCCTGTTTTTTATCCAAACCCAAATGCAGGGACAGGACTTCGGCGATTTGTTCGCCGACGCGCATGACGGGGTTGAGGGCGGTCATGGGTTCTTGAAACACCATGCCGATTTCGCGGCCGCGCAGTTTTTGCAGGGCGCGTTCGGGCTGGGTCAGCAGATCGGTTCCGCAATATTTCAGACGGCCTTCAAAGGTAACCATCGGATTCAGGCGCATGATGCCTTGCGACAATACGGTTTTGCCGCTGCCACTCTCGCCGACCAATGCCAGCTTGCGGCCGGGTTGCAAGGTCAGGTTGATATCGTGCAGGACTTGCTTGCTCGGAAAGGAGCCGTTTAGGTTTTCGATTTCGAGTATCGGTGTCGTCATGGTCGTGGCCGTCTGAAAAGTTTGTTGATGACAGGTTTTCAGACGGCCTGCATGAATCAAGGGGCCGTCTGAAACAGCGGTTTAGTCTTGAAACTGTTCTTTGAGTTTGCGTTTTAACACTTTGCCGGTGGCATTGCGCGGCAGCTCGTCTTGGAAGATGATTTGTTTGGGGATTTTAAAGTTTGCCAGCAGGCCGCGCAGGTGGCTGCGGACTTCGGCTTCTTCCAGTTTCATGCCTTCTTTGAGTTGGATAAAGGCAATGATTTCTTCATCGGCGTATTGGTCTTTCACACCGATGACAGCGGCGGCTTCCACGGCATCGAGTTTGTAAATGGCTTCTTCGATTTCGCGCGGATAGACGTTTTGGCCTTTGGAGATAATCAGGTCTTTTTTGCGGTCGACGATGAAGATGAAGCCGTCTTCGTCTATGGTGACAAAGTCGCCGGTTTTCAGCCAACCGTTGACGATGGTTTCATCTGTGGCGTCAGGCATATTGAGGTAGCCCTGCATGACTGAGCCGCCTTTGATGATGAGTTCGCCCACTTCGCCGCGCGGCACTTCGATTAATTCGTCATCGACGGCTTTCACGGTCAAGCCGGGCAGGGCGACGCCGACGCTGGCGGTTTTTTGGCGCTCAGGCGTATTGACGGCCACAACGGGCGAGCATTCGCTCAAGCCGTAGCCTTCCAGCAATTTGGCGCGCGGGAATTTGGCTTTGAAGTCGTCAATGGTTTGTCCGGCCAGAGGCGCGCCGCCGCTGATAAACAGGCGGACGCGGTTGAACCATCTGAAATACCAAGGGATTTTGGCTTTGCTCATGGCAGTGTAAATAGCCGGTACGCCGAGGAAAATGGTAGCGCGTTTGAGCAAAACCTGTTTCAACACGTTGGAGAATGGGAATACGGATTTGACCAAAATAATCGAGCAGGCTTGAGATATCGGCAGCAAAACCATGGCGGTCAGCGTAAAGCTGTGGAACATAGGCAAGAAGACGACGAAGCGGTCTTTTTGCGAAATTTGGAAAATTTGTTCGATACCTGAAAGGTTGGAAAACAGGTTGCTGTAACTGATTAATGCACCTTTTGGGTGGCCGGTTGTGCCGGAGGTGTAGATAATGTGCGCCAAATCGTTGATGGACGGCTGACGGCTCAGATTCGGCTTGCCGGGGAATGTACGCGCGGCATCGAAATAGCTGTCATCGCCACTGGCGGCGTTGGTTTCACCAATCCAGATGATTTTATTGACTTTGGTTTTGGTTTTGATGTTTTTGAGTTCTTTGGCCAACGGCGCGGATGCGAACATAAAGCGTGCGCCGCAGTCATTGAGGATGTAGGAAAATTCTTCGCTTTTCAAAAAGACGTTGAGTGGGACGGCTACCGCGCCGATAGAGGTAATAGCGAAATAGGCGGCAATAAATTCGGGAGAGTTGGAAACGACAAGGGCGACTCTGTCGCCATATTGTACGCCTTGGTGTTGCAGATAGGCGGCGACGGTTTCTACTTCGCGTTTGAGGGAGGAATAGTTGATTTTTTCTTTGTCGTTGAAAATGACTGTGCCTTTACCGTTTTTTTGGCAGGCTGCAGTCAGCATAGCGTAAAAATTAGGGTGGGTGTGCATTTCGGAGTTTGTGTCCATATTGTGTCGATTGATGTACGGTTTCGATGAACCGTTTATTTCGAAGGATAGGTTTTACATCCTATCGGTAAAATAAGCAAGAGGCCGTCTGAAAATACTTTCAGACGGCCTTGAGCTTTGCTGGGCTTAGGAAAGCAATATTTTGAATTTAAACTTATTTATTGTGTTGATGGGAATATTCCCATTCTTCAAAGTCTGCCGTTCGGAAGATAGTGCAAGCCGATTGCGTTTCTGTCTCAAGCCATTTCGAGTTTACCGCTGTGTTTGAGGCAGAATCCGGATAACGGGTAGGCAGAGCCAATGTTAGAGACTTTGAGACCTAGCCGTTGTTCAGACGGCCATCGGGTACTTTCTTAAACAGGCGATAGAAATTGTCGCTGGTGTTTTGTGCCAATGTTTCCAAGCTCTCGCCGCGCAGATTGGCTAAGAACTCGGCTGTATAGCGGACGTAGGAAGGCTCGTTTTGTTTGCCGCGTTTGGGAACCGGCGCGAGGAAGGGCGCATCGGTTTCTACCAAGATTCTATCGGCAGGGACGTATTTGGCGGCTTCCTGTATTAGCGGCGCGTTTTTAAACGTCACAATGCCGGAGAAGGAGATGTATAACCCTAAATCCAAAGCGGCTTTGGCAAAGGCGACGTCTTCAGAGAAGCAATGAATCACGCCGGAATTAGTGTGGCATTCTTTCAAAATTCGCAACGTGTCTTCGGCCGCATCGCGCGTGTGGACGATAACGGGCAGGCCGCTTTCGTTGGCTGCTTGGATATGGTCGGCAAAGCGTTGATGTTGCCATGACAAATCGCCTTTGCACCAGTAATAGTCCAAACCGGTTTCGCCGATACCGACGATTTTGGGATGTTTGGCTGCCTCTACCATTTCGGCAATGGTAAATTCTTCTGCTTCTTGGCTGTCGGGATGTATGCCGATGGTGCAGTAGATGTGGTCGTTTGCCTGAGCAATGTCGAAGACTTCGGCAAAACTTTGTTTGCTGACGCTGATGGCAAGCGCCTGTTTGACGCTTTGCGCTTCCATATTGGCAAAGACTTCGGGCAGGCGGTCTTTTAAGCCGTTAAAATTGAGATGGCAGTGTGAATCGATTAAATACATGGTGTTACAGGGTAAAAGTAGTGCGGTCGCTGCGCAGGCGCGGGCCAAGCTCGGCTTCGATCAGGTTTTTTGCCTGCAGGCAGCTTTCGTGTTCGGAGAATGCAAGGCCTACGCCTTTGGGACGGTGGGCTGAAGTGCGCGCCGGATTGATCCAAACGACTTTTGTTGGCAGGAAGCGTTTGGGATAGTCGGCGATTTCGACGGCCAAGAGGATGTCTTCGCCTAGTGAGAATACGTCATCGGTCGGTACGAACAGGCCGCCGTGTTCTAAAAACGGCATATAGCAGTTGTACAACAGGTTGGGGTCTTTGAGTTGCAAAGCCAACATCTTCGCCGGAATGTCTTTTTTATTCATCATTGATTACCTGTTAGGGTTTGTTTTGCCAAAAATCTAAATATTCGATAAGCAGATACTCAAGCTGCATTTTAACACTCAAGGTATGGTATCCGTAAGGGTTGAGCGCGTTCAGACGGCCCAATAGGGCAAACAGCTTGCGTGAATCGGTTTTAGAGGCCCTCTGAAGCAGGGCTTGGGCATGGTGCGGATAATAAAGTGGCGCCATGCTTTGTTGTGCCAAGCCGACATCTATCAGCCATTTTTGCAGCCAGTCGATGAAAATGGCCAGCGGTTGTTTTTGTTTGTCGAACGCGGCGGCGTAGTCGAGTATGGCCAACAGGCGCGGGGCAGCCAGCAGCGTCAGCAATTCTTCGCGCAATGCGTCCAATTCGGGAGTCGGTGTGAATAAAGGCGCGCCGCTGTGGAATGCCAACAAGGCTTCGGCATTTTCCACGCCCTGTTGGCGCAGGTATGCCGCAGCCTGCTCATGGGTAGGCGAGGGTAGCACCATCTGGCGGCAACGGCTTTTGATGGTAGGCAGGAGTTTGTCGCGCGCATGGGTAACGAGCAGGAAAACGACGTGTTGCGGCGGCTCTTCCAGAGCTTTCAACAAACCGTTTGCCGCCTGTGTGTTCATGCTTTCAGCCGGATGCACCAATACCACGCGCAGTCCGCCGCGGACAGCGGTCAGGTAAATGTTTTCCACAATATCGCGCACGGCATCGATTTTGATTTGCAGGAGTTTGCGTCCTGTTGCCTCGCCTTCGGGAATTTCCGGCGTGAGTTCGTAAAAGTCGGGATGCGTGTTTTGGCTGAACAAATGGCACGAAGCACACTCGCCGCAGGGTTCATGGCCGGACTTGGGCGATTCGCACAGCAATGCCTGCGCGACAAAGCGGGCAAATTCGGTTTTGCCGGTATTTTCTTTGCCAGTAAACAGCCAGGCGTTGGGACGGTTTTGCCAATGGGCGGCGAGCTGTTGCCATTGGGTTTCATGCCATGGGTAAATCATATCGTTTGGGAACTATTAGGTAGGTAGTTATTATACTCTCAGGCCGTCTGAAAAAGGTTTCAGACGGCCTTTAATAAACTGCCTAAAAATTAACCAAATATCGTTTTTCTTTTAAATATCAATGATTAAGCTTACTTATTCACAGCCTTTGCACACGCTTGTTTGGGAAAAATGTGCATTTTGTTTGGCGGTAAAGTTGTGCTTAAAATTTAGGCAGTCCTGTTTTTTAATGTTAAATCAGACAGTAATCTGATTTATGCACAGGCTGTCCACGCGATTGAACAGTGAAAATGTGCATGGTGGGGATACATTTCAGACAGCCTTATTTGCTGATTTTCAATAAAGCGGTCAAATCACCGATAAATTTTGGTTCCCGTTTGATGAGGTAAACAATCAACGGAAAATTACCCACGGCAACAATCAAATACAGCAGCGTGATGCTGTTGAATAACATCAGCAAAACCGCGCTCAAAATGGCAGCCGACACCATAAACACGCCGTTGATGATGTTGTTGGCAGCAACAGCATGGGCGCGGAAGGTTTCGCTGCTGGCAGTTTGCAGCCAAGTGTAGAGCGGTACGGAGAAGAAACCGCCGAAAAAGCCGATGGCCGACATCACGAGCATAATCGGATACGCCTTTGCTTGCGATAAAAACCAAATAATGCCGTTTAATTCGGTAAAGCGTTGGCCTTGGGTCAGCCACACCAGCAATAATCCACAGACCGTCAGCCCCAGAGTGCCGATGGTAACCAAGCCCAAAATCAGGCGCTCATGGCTGAGTTTGGCGCATAACACCGAGCCGATGGCGATACCGATGGAGAACAGCGCCAACATCAAGTTGAACACATTATCGTTGCCGCCCAAATGGATTTGCGTGAACGTCGGTAGTTGGGTGGTATAAACCGAGCCGATAAACCAAAACCATGAAATACCGATGATGGACGTGAATACGGGACGATTGGCCGCCGCTTCACGAATCAGTGAATTCGTGCCTTTGATGATGTTCCATTCGATTTTTGTGTCCGGCATTTTAGCGGGTACAGACGGCATAAACAGGCTGGTCATCGTGCCGCCGATAGCGACCAATAACACCAAACCGCCAACAATATACGGCGGAACACCTGCGACTGCGGTACCCAAAATCTGGCCGAGCAAAATGGCGATAAACGTACCTGATTCAATCAGGCTGTTGCCCATAATCAGCTCTTTGTCGTTGAGGTAATCGGGCAGAATGGCGTATTTCAGCGGGCCGAACAAGGTCGATTGCGTGCCCATGCAAAACAGGCAGATTAAAAGCAAAGGCGCGGATTGGATGTAGAAGCCATACGCCGCCACTGCCATGATGATGATTTCCAACAGCTTGATCCAGCGTGCCAAAACTGCTTTATCGAATTTGTTGCTCAGCTGTCCTGACAGCGCGGAAAACAGGAAGTAGGGCAGGATAAACAGCATTGCGCCCAAGTTCAGCATTTGGCTGGGTGGCAGAAAGTCGTTTTTACCCAAACCGTAAAAACTGATCATCACGAATAATGCGGTTTTGAACATATTATCGTTCAACGCGCCCAAAAACTGCGTCCCAAAGAGCGGCGCAAAACGGCGGGTCGTGTGGAAATTCAGATTGTCTTTTTTAAGGCTCATCGTTTGGATTCTTTGTCTTCGTCTTTTTCGATCAGTTTTTCAGTGGAGTCGTCGTCCATCAAAATGCGGTGCGCAGGTCCTTCAAGGTCGTCAAACTGTCCGTTTTTACCCGACCACCAGAAAAACCAGCCGATGATAAAGGCCAAAATAATGCTGATGGGGACAAGGATAAACATACTTTCCATTACATCGCTCCGGTTAAATCGGTCAGGATAAAGGTTTTACCGCCAATGGTCAGGTATTCGTTGCGCAACGCACCGATATTTTTATCGTCAAAAAACAATTCGATACGGTCTTTAACCACGCGCCAGTATTGCGGAATATCGGTTTGCTCAAAAGGCGACAATACCGCAGCTTCGGCTGCATCTTCGCTTTGCAGTTTGATTACAAAGCGTCCGCTTTGCGGCGGATTTTGCGATTCATCGTCTGCCAACATAATAAAAAATCCAGCATGTTCGCCGTCTTGAGTGTGGATACTGAAATAATGCATATTGGGAAATCTTCAAAACTGCCGTCATTTTTTCAGACGGCCTAAAATAAAATTCCGTCCATTTTACATCAAATATTAAGTCAAGCAGCCGATTACATTTTTTGTTAGAATACGACGTTTACTTTATTAATCTGTTCAGACCGCTACCCACTACGTCCCACAAGGGGTGCAACATAGCCGGAGCAGCAGTCAGGCCCCGACAAAAAATGCCGTCTGAAACCTCAAGGAGCATAAAATGACACAAAAATTAATCTTGGTTTTGAACTGCGGCAGCTCTTCCCTCAAAGGTGCCGTATTGGATAACGACAGCGGCGAAGTATTGCTGAGCTGCCTGGCAGAAAAGCTCAATCTGCCTGATGCCTACATTACCTTTAAATTCAACGGCGAAAAACACAAAGTTGACCTGTCTGCCAAGCCCGACCACACCGGCGCAGTTGAAGCCCTGATGGAAGAACTCAAAGCCCACGGCCTCGACAGCCGCATCGGCGCCATCGGTCACCGCGTCGTCAGCGGCGGCGAGTTGTACAGCGAATCCATCCTCGTTGACGACGAAGTTATCGCCGGCATCGAAAAATGTATTCCGCTCGCTCCGCTGCACAACCCTGCGCACCTCTTGGGTCTGCGTGCCGCACAAAGCATTTTCAAAGGTTTGCCTAACGTTGTCGTATTCGACACCGCCTTCCACCAAACCATGCCGGAACATGCCTACACCTACGCTGTTCCACATGAATTGTATGAAAAATACGGCTTGCGTCGCTACGGCGCGCACGGTACCAGCTACCGCTACGTTTCTGATGAAACCGCCCGTTTCCTCGGTAAAGACAAAAAAGACCTGCGCATGGTCATTGCCCACTTGGGTAACGGCGCATCTATCGCAGCAGTTGCCAACGGCGAATGTAAAGATACCAGCATGGGCCTGACTCCGCTGGAAGGTTTGGTAATGGGTACACGCAGCGGCGATATCGACCCTTCAGTTTTCAGTTTCTTGGCTGAAAACGCCAACATGACCATTTCCCAAATTACCGAAATGCTGAACAAAAAATCAGGTCTGCTCGGTATTTCAGGTTTGTCCAATGACTGCCGTACCATCGAAGAAGAAGCTGCAAAAGGTCATCCAGGCGCCAAACTGGCTTTGGAAATGTTCATCTACCGCTTGGCTAAATACATCGGCAGCATGACAGTCGCGGCAGGCGGTTTGGACGCATTGGTCTTCACCGGCGGTATCGGTGAAAACTCCGACATCATCCGCGAACGCGTATTGGGCTACTTGGGCTTCCTCGGTCTGTACATCGACCAAGAAGCTAACCTGAAAGCCCGCTTCGGTAATGCTGGTGTGATTACCACTGCCGACAGCAAAGCTGTTGCCGTTGTGATTCCTACCAACGAAGAATTGATGATTGCACACGATACTGCCCGTCTGAGCGGCCTGTAATCCGTCATTATTGAAGACCTGCCTGAAAGGGCAGGTTTTTTGTTGTGTATAGATGAAGAAAATTTTGAGAATATATTGAAAAAAGCCGACAAATATTGTGTTTGTCGGCTTTTTAATTAGTGCTGCATTAAGAATGCTGATGGATAGGTTTAGAACTTATAACTGATGGTAAACAGCAAAGTCCTGCCTCGTGCGTAGTTGTTCAAGACAGAGCGTGTCGTACCGCCATATTTGCCATTGCATAAACCGTTGGCATCGCATTCGACTTCTTCATCATCTAAACCGCCTTTTCTTTCAAATACGCTGAAATAGCGCTGAGTTGCGGCATCGTTTGCAGCATCCAAAGGATCGACATAGCGTTTATTGAACGCATTTTGAATGTCGAAACGAAGGATAAGGTTTTTCTTTGGTTCGTAATTGGCATAGAAATCAAAAATCATCGGCTGTCTGTTGATGCTTTCTGTTTTTTTGATCACCCTTCTGCCCATTTGATGTGAAGAGTAGGTATTGGCACCGGTTGTACCGTCAACAAATTCCTCCTCAGTCGTCGCCCGTGTACTTTTGCCGTAATAGCGCATAATGCCGCCGATGGTCAATTTGTTGCCCAACCAACGTGAGCCCAATTCAAACCGACCGTAATCTCGGGGTAAGCGGGAAATTTTGCTTAAGCCGTAGCCTTGTTTGATTTGGTCTTCTTTAGAAGAGTTGCGGGGCGATTCGCTGGCATCGCTATAATTGGTCGGCTGGTTGGTTTTTTGATATGCGTAAGACAGGGTTGTAAAAAAGCGGCCGAAATCATAGTTCATCTCGACTTCCAAACCATTTTTATGGACAGGTTTGGCATAGTTTCGATGCTGGATAGAGTATTGCAGGCCGGTACTGGTTACCCAGCTGGGTGCTTTATCCAAATCCCACCATTTGCCATAAACATTGTGAATATAGTTGTTGATCCTGCTGCGATAGGCGACCAGTTTGAAACCCAATACATCATCCGGCTTGAAAATCCCTTTTTTGAAGGTATTGAAGCCTATTTGGTAAGTATTGGCCTGTTCCGGCTTAAGGGCGGTATTGACGCCCGAGTCGCCGATTTGTGAAAAATACATTTCTTGAATATTCGGCATTCTATGCGTACGCGAATAGCTGATAAACGGCATAAAGTAGTCGTTGACATTGATGTTTAATGCCACCGAATGGTTTACCGCATGCTTTTTACCGGATTTGGTATAAACCGGTTCGTAAAGGTCGCAGCTTGGCGTGCAATGCTGTTTATAAATTTCAGAATCTTCTCCAAATGCTTTTTTAAAGTCTTCTTGGGTATTGAAGTAGTCGGTATATTCGCCCTTGTAGCGGTAGTTGACTATATTGGCACTGTAATTCAATTGATAAATGCCTTTTTTCAAGGAAGTATCAAAATAGAACGTATTGAATTTTTGCTGGCCTGAAGGTTGCAATATGGTTGATTTCTGAGGAAATATTCCTTTGTCGCCTTTGAAGCGGCCTAAAAAGCTGTACAGGCCGGCATCTTGATCCGGGCCGTCGTAAAACAGGCTCAGCTCTTCCGGAAAGCGGTTTTTACTGTATTGGTTTTTAAAGAAATTGAAACCCACAGTAGCTTTTAAATCTGTTTTTTGGGGAAGTTTGAAAGAAAAGCTGTTGTTGATATCCAAAAGATTGGCTGTGTTTTTGGTTTCCAAATAATCAAGCAGTCCCCATCCTGAAAAACGTGAGTTTTTCGGATATTTTTGTTTTCCCAGATTATGGGCGGCCAATACGTTTAAATCGACATAATCGCCAATGTTTAAGTTGTAATTGGCTTGATAGTTGCGGTTTTCTACTTTGCGGCTGCCGATACGGTTGTTCATGGTACGAAGCTGAAGATCCAGCTTGTTGTTATCGTTTTCGTATTCCACTTTGACCAAATGGCTATTTGAGCGTTGTTGCAGGCTGGTTGGGTCGATTGGGGTCAGATCCCATTGCGGTGCCAAATTCTCTTTCCAGCTTCTTTCCAAGTCATCGACATAATCTCTTTGTAAAACTTCAGGATCGTTATATTTTTTGGAGAAAGGGTAGTCCCAATAGCTTTTACCGACCGCATTGCGTTTGGAAAAGTCACGAACCCAGAGATTTTGTTCGTGGTCGAATTTCAATAGGTTGCTCTCAAAATATTCTTGTTTTTTACGGTCCAAATATTCCTCGCCAAAATTGCCGATACGCTGACCGCCGCCGCCCACTTTATAGTTTTGCTCGACATTACGGTGGCTGTAACCATATAACGCACCAACGCGCGCACCGCTGTCAAACCATTTTTGTACAGCTCCGGTTGCCATAAAATTGCTTTTGGTGCTGTTTGTGCCGGTCAATCCTTTGGTCAAGAGGCCGAAGGTATTGTTTCCGTGTACCACATCGTCTACCCGTAAAGTACGGAAATTGGCTGTACCGGATAAGGTATTGATGCCGTTGGCACCTGTGAAACTGCCTTTGGTTACATCGACACCGGCAATAAAATTGGGATCCAGTGCCGTACCGAATTGGGAGGAGCTGCCGCTGCGTCCGGCATCGGCAGAAGTGGAATAGAAGGTTTGGGTTACGCCGTCAACCATCGTATTGACGCGTCCCAAACCGCTATCGCCACGGATATTGACCGCCAATACCCCCGATCCCTTGTCTTGTTGGGTGAAAACGCCGGGCATGCTCCGAACGATGGTATCGATGTTTTCGCTGGATTGATAAACGCGTTCACGCGAACTTTTGGCTTGGCCTTCGGTAAAAACTTTTTTCTCTTTGGCAATGTGTTTGCCTTTGACTTGAATTTCATCAAGCTCTTGAGTTGAAACCTCGTCTTCTGCGTGTGCGATACTGGTTATAGCCAGTAAAGATAATGTTAGTAGATTTAATTTGAAATTCGGATTCATGATAGTTACCTCAGAAACGAAGTTGCTACTATATAACATGTTATTAAACTTTACAAACATTTTGATAATGGTTTTTATTTATTAAAAAATAAAGTAAAATTTTGTTTCATAAGATAATCCAACCGCATATGATTAATCTGGCTGAAAAGATAAAGCAGGTCTGAATTTGAATTTGGTTGGTTGAGAAGAAGGGAGATTTAATTGAATTTAAACAGCCGGAAGAAGAAAATTTGATTGCGATATGTGAATTGAGCCGTCGGTTTCAAATGAAATCGGTAAAAAACATGAAATGCAAAATATAAAGTCAATATAGAAAGATTTGAAGTCAGTTGAAGAAAAGGCCGTCTGAAAATGATATTTCAGACGGCCTTTATTGTTTTTTAAGCCTTATTCCGGACCGCGGAATGTATCGTGGCAAGATTTGCAGCTTGCACCGGTTTCGCCGTAAGCGGCTTTGATTTCTTCCAATTTGCCGGTTTGTGCGGCGGCGTTGAGTTTCTCAACTGCAGCGGCAAATTTTTCTTCTTCGGCTTTGAAGGTTGCCGTGTCTGTCCAGATGGCAGGCAGGGCGCGGCCGTTGCCTTGAGGATCGGATTCAAACAGGGTGAACGGTTTTTTGCTGTTTTCGGCGAAGGTTGCGGCGGCTTGTTTGAATTTTTCTACGTCGTAAGGCTCTTCGTCTTTGACCATTTTGCCCATGCGGGTAAACTCGGGCATCATGGATTTGAACGCGGCCGTACGGTCTTCGGAAATCGGGCCTTTAGGCTGGGAAGGCGCGCCGCTGCCGCCGCAGGCGGAAAGGGTAAGCGCCACTGCTGCCAAGGCAACAGGGAGAAAACGGGTTTTCATATGGAGTGTGTCCTATTGTAATGATATGATTATCGTTAGATTTAAAATCAGTCGGCCAAACACTCAGGCCGTCTGATAAGGCGTTATCATACCTTAAACCCAAGTCTGAAACGAGTATAGAAAGGAAACGATATGGCAATTTTGATTACCGGGGCATCGGCAGGATTCGGCGCGGCAATGTGCCGCACCTTTGTTGCAGCAGGCTACCATGTCATCGGCGCGGCAAGGCGTGAAGACAAATTGCAGCAGTTGGCAGAGGAATTGGGCGAGCAGTTTTACCCTTTGGAAATGGATGTTTCGCGCACTGAGTCGATTCAAAACGCTTTGAACAGCCTGCCCGAGCATTTATCCGAAATTGATTGCCTGATTAACAACGCCGGTTTGGCTTTAGGTTTGGATTCTGCCGATAAAGCCGATTTTGGCGATTGGGAAACCATGATTCAAACCAATATCATCGGCCTGACTTTTCTGACTCGCCAGATTTTGCCGCAGATGGTAGCGCGCAAACAGGGCTATATCATCAATTTGGGTTCGATTGCCGGCAGTTATGCTTATTCAGGCAGTAATGTCTATGGCGCGACCAAGGCTTTTGTGCGCCAATTCAGCATGAACCTGCGCGCCGAATTGGCAGATAAAAATATCCGCATTACCAATATCGAACCGGGTTTGTGCGGCGATACCGAGTTTTCCAATGTCCGTTTCAAAGGCGACGATCAGCGTGCGGCCGAGGTTTATGAGAATGTCGAGTTTATCCAGCCGCAAGATATTGCCGATACCGCTTTATGGCTCTATCAGCGTCCGGCGCGGATGAACGTCAATTCCATCGAAATCATGCCGGTTGCCCAGACCTTTGCAGGTATGAAAGTTTACCGCGATGAGCCTGCTCCGGTGAAGGCAGAAACGTTTGAAAAACAAAGCATGTCTTTGTTTGGAAAAATTAAATCTTGGTTTAAGTAATCGGCATCAGGCCGTCTGAACGTTTCAGACGGCCTCTTTGTTATCTGAAATTGAACAAACACGTTATAATGTAATTTTTTATTAACAAGGCCGTCTGAAAGGCTGTTTCAGTTATGAACGCAATCAAACAAAAAATCTTAGAACAAGCGCAGCGCGATGGCGTGCAGGTAACGGCATTGCGCGAGCAAGTGCTTGATATTGTTTTGAAACAAAGCGGCGTGATTAAAGCCTACAACGTTCTGTCGCAGATGCAGCAGCAAAGCGAGGGCGTGGTTGCGCCGCCGACGGCCTACCGCGCCCTTGATTTTTGGGCGGAGCAGGGCGTTTTGCACAAAGTGGCGGCGGTCAACGGCTATATTCTGTGCAGCCACGCGCAGCACGAGTGCAACGACCATTGCCATGACCACGAAGAAGCCGAAGCGCATCACAGCGCGTTTATTTTGGTTTGTACCGAATGCGGTACGGCGGATGAGCAGACCTTGAGCCAAGAATGGGCGGCATTGCGTTCAGGCGTGGCCGAAACCGGTTTCTCATTAAAAGAAGAACATGTTGTTTTAACAGGAATTTGTAAAAAATGTCAGAAGTAAAAAAGACTAAAGTCCACCTGATTTCAGGCTTCCTCGGAACAGGCAAAACCACCGCCCTTAAAAGTCTGATGGCACAAAAAGACCCGAATGAAAAATGGGTCATCATTGTCAACGAATTTGGCGAAATCGGCATTGACGGCGCCGTCTTGAGCGACAACGGCATTCCCGTAGCTGAAATCGCCGGCGGCTGTTTGTGCTGTACTGCCGGCGCACAAATGGGTACGACCGTACAAAAGATGCTGCGCGATGCCCAACCCGACCGCTTGATGATTGAAGCCAGCGGCCTGGCGCACGCCGCCAGCGTTATCGACGAACTGAAAGCCAAACCGCTCGACAGTATGTTAGAAATCGGTGCAGTCTTTACCGTTGTCGATCCGCGTCAATTCATCAATCCCGATTACGCTCAACAAGCCTTGTATAAAGACCAAATCGGCATTTGCGACGTATTGGTTGCCAGCAAAACCGACTTGTGCACGCCGGAGCAACTGGCCGAATTTCATGATAAAGCGGCCAAGCTGTTCCCGCCCAAAGCCAAAGTGGTTGAAGTTCAAAATGCACAACTTGACATCCAATGGCTTGATATTCCCGTTGTCGAAAAATCGCGCTACCGCCTAAAAGCCTTGCCGGACAACACCATGGGCTTCCAGTCTCAAGGTTTCACTTTCCCTTCCGGACGTGATTTCGACGGCGAAAAGCTGACCGATTTCTTCAACGACCTGCCTAAATTTACAGACGGCCTCGTGCGTGCCAAAGGCGTGTTCCAAGTCCTCGGTACATGGGTATGGCTGAACTGGGTGGACGGTCAATGGGGCGCAAACCAAGTTTCATGGCGCCGTGATTCCCGCTTTGAGCTGATTGCCAAATCGTTTGATGCGGATTTGATTGAGAAGAAATTGCAGGAGGCGTTGGAGAAGTAAATCATCGGCCAAACGCTTATTAATCCGTTACTATATGCCGTTTGAAGTCAGCGGTTTCAGACGGCCTTCAAATCAAAAAAATAGAGGAACACTTAACCATGTGGCGTTATATCTTTCAACGTTTGCTCCTTTTGATTCCCACGTTGTTGGGGATTTTGGCGATTACCTTCGCCGTGATTCAGTTTGTTCCCGGCGGTCCGGTGGAGCAGATGGTTCAGCAGCTGACACAGGGTGCGGTTGGTGGTGAGACGGCGGGGCGGAGTATTCCCGGAACTCTGGCCAAAAACGGCAACCGCATCAGTGCGGAAGATTTGGCCGCGCTGAATGCTTTGTACGGATTCGACAAGCCGCCTGTGACGCGTTTTGTCGATATGGTATGGAAATTCGCCCGTTTCGATTTGGGCGAGAGTTTTTTCCACCACCAAACCGTATTTGAGTTGGTAAAAGAGAAAATGCCGGTGTCGATGAGTTTGGGTTTGTGGACGTTTTTCCTGACTTATTTGATATGTATTCCGTTGGGTATTGCCAAGGCGGTCAGGGATGGCAGCCGATTTGATACGATTACGGGCATGGTGATTTTGGTCGGCTATACCGTACCGCCGTTTGTCTTGGGTTTGGTGTTGCTAGTATTGTTTGGCGGCGGCAGCTTTTTTGCCTGGTTCCCGCAGGGCGGCTTGGTCGGCGATGATTTCGATACGCTCTCTTGGGCAGGTAAAGTCAAAGATTATTTATGGCATATGGCCTTGCCGATTACCGCTTCGGTGGCGGGCAACTTGGCGGTGATGACCGTATTGACGAAAAACGTGTTCCTTGAAGAAATCCGCCGTCAATATGTTTATACCGCGCGAGCCAAGGGCTTGCCTGAGAAACAGATTCTGTGGAAGCATATTTTCCGCAATGCCATGATTCCTCTGATTACCGGTTTCCCGGCCGCATTTATCGGCGCATTCTTTACCGGCAGTCTGTTGATTGAAACGTTGTTCTCGCTGGACGGGTTGGGTTTGTTGTCTTACGAGGCAGTGATGAAACGTGATTATCCTGTCGTAATGGGTACGCTGTATGTGTTCACGCTGATGGGGTTGTTGGCTAAATTGGTGTCGGATATTTCTTATTCATGGGTCGATCCGCGTATTCACTTTGGCGGACAGAAATAAGGCCGTCTGAAAATATCTTCAATCCATTATTAAAGAATGTTTCGAACCATGAAAAAGAAAAAATCTACTTCAAACCCTACTTGGCAAGCCTTTAAGCAGCATAAGCGCGGTTGGTTGGCTTTGCGGATTTTGGCCGTTTTGTTTGTCGTCACTTTGCTTGCACCATTGTGGAGCAACGACAAACCTTTGTGGATACGCTATCAGGGCGAGTATTTCTTCCCCTTGGTAAACGAATACAACGAAACCACATTTGGCGGCGATTTCGATACGCCTGCGGATTATCTGGATCCGCTTATCCGCCACAACATTACTTCAGACGGCAATTTTGCCCTTTACCTGCCCAATCCTTACGATGCCGATACCTTAAACGATTTCGATACGGCCCCCGATCCTGCCAAGCCGTCCGAACGGCATATCTTGGGAACGGACGACCGCGGCCGCGACCTGTTGGCGCGCTTGGTTTACGGTTTCCGCGATTCACTGCTGTTTGCCTTGGTGTTGACTGTGGTGACTACCGTAATCGGCGTGGTTGCAGGCGCGGTGCAGGGTTATTTCGGCGGCAAAACTGACCTTCTGATGCAGCGTTTTATCGAGGTTTGGGGCGGTATGCCGGAGCTGTACCTCTTGATTATCCTGTCTTCGTTCTTTAATCCGGGACTGCTGATTTTGCTGGTGTTACTGTCGCTTTTCGGCTGGATGGGCTTGTCCGACTATGTCCGTGCCGAGTTTTTAAAAAACCGTCAGACCGATTACGTTTTGGCGGCGCGCGCGATGGGCGTGAGCAACCGTGAAATCATGTGGCGCCATATCCTGCCCAACAGCTTGACGCCGGTATTGGCCTTCCTGCCTTTCCGTATTTCCGGTGCCGTACTTGCCCTGACTAGCTTGGACTTCTTGGGCTTGGGCGTACCTGCCTCACAGGCGAGCTTGGGCGAGTTGCTGGCGCAAGGCAAAGACAACTTGGACGCGTGGTGGATCGGCCTGTCTGCCGTTGCTACGCTGACAGTGATGCTGCTTTTGCTGGTCATGATCGGCGAAGGTTTGCGTCAGGCATTTGACGTACGCGCACGCAGTTAATTGCTTTTCTAAAGCGTGAAGAGGGTGGGTGGAAAAGCCTGTCCTGCATTCTCAGGGCCGTCTGAAAAGTTTCAGACGGCCTCATCCATTCGTTTGAATCATTAAAAACCATGAATCAAGAAATCACATTTCTTACTCTTTTTCTGCTCGGCTTTTTTGGCGGAACGCATTGCGTCGGCATGTGCGGCGGATTGAGCAGCGCATTCGCTTTGCAGCTGCCGCCACATTTAAACCGAATCGGGCTGATTGTATTGTTGAACTTGGGGCGCATCAGCAGCTATGTCGTCATCGGCCTTCTGGTCGGCTTGGTCGGGCAGGTCGGCATTTCCTTGGACGATACGCGCGCGGTTCAAAACGGTTTGTATATTGCCGCCAATGTTTTGCTGCTTTTGCTCGGTCTGTATCTTGCCGGTATTTCGACTGCCGCAACCAAAATCGAAGGCATCGGCAAACCGATATGGAAACGCCTGAATCCTTTGTTAAACAAATTGCTGCCGATTAAATCAGTGCCTGCCTGTTTCGGCGTGGGCGTGCTTTGGGGCTGGCTGCCTTGCGGTTTGGTGTACAGCGCGTCTTTGTATGCTTTGGGCAGCGGCAATGTCTTGCACGGCGGGCTGTATATGCTGGCGTTTGCATTGGGTACGTTGCCGAACCTGCTCGCGATGGGTATATTTGCAGCGCAGTTGAAAACCTTTCTGCAAAAACGCATGGTTCGTTTGTTTGCCGGACTGTTGGTGGCAGGATGGGCGATATGGCGCTTGGCTGTATTTGCAATGGGGCAAATCGGGTAAGGTAAAAAGGTTTTATCTAGTTTGTTGTTTTGCAATCAAAAAGGCCGTCTGAAAGATTTTCAGACGGCCTTTTCATAAGAAAGATTTAATGTATCAAATTCCAAGCCATCTTGGCGGCAATCATCAGCAACATGATGCCGAAGGCGATTTTGAGTTTTCGGGCGGGCAGCTTGTGCGCCGTTTTTACGCCGAGCGGAGCAAAGAGGATGGTGGCAACGCTCAATATGAACACGGCCGGAAGATAGATAAAGCCTGCCGCGCCTTCAGGCAGGTTGGCAATATGCAAACCGTTGGCAAAATAGCCGATGGTGCCGGCAATCGCAATCGGCCATGCCAGACCTGAAGATGTGCCGATGGCGCGGTGCGCCGGAAAGTTGCAATACAGTAGGAATGGAACGGATAAAGAACCACCGCCGATACCGACCCAGCTTGAAGCCGCACCAAAAAGCGTGCCCATGGCTGTCAGGCCGGGGAGGGCAGGCAGGGTGCGTGAAGGTTTGGGTTTGGAATCGCGTAGGGTTTTAAGTGCGATAAAGGCAAGAAATGCAATAAAGAAAACCTGCAAAGCCAGCGTCGGCATATATTTTGCTGTTGCCGCGCCGAGGAGTACGCCAAGTATCATGCCCGGCGTCATTCGGCGGACGGTCGCCCAATCGATGGCGTGCTTTTTATGTTGGGCAAACATACTGGAGAAGGTGGTAAACACCATGACGGCAAAGGAAGTGCCGATAGCAAGATGCTGGGCATAGGGGTGGCTGCCTATGCCTTGCAGTTGCAACGCCCATAAGACAACGGGGACAATCAGCGTGCCGCCACCTACGCCGAACAGTCCGGCAATAAAGCCCGCCGCGCTGCCGACGGCGAGCAGGGCAAAGATGATGTCCCAAGACCACATTTCAGACGGCCTTGTCGTGTTTGTGTGATTTATGGCGTTTTCTAAACCAACGGATGACTGCCATCACATAACCGGACAGGCTGTAACCGAGGAAAAACAGGAAGAGGACGAGCGAAGGTTCCCAATTGATCAAAAGCAGAATCAATACGGCCAACACCATGCCCATAAACGGCACTTGGCGGCGGATGTTGATTTCTTTGAAGCTCCAAAACGGAATCTGCACAATCATGGAAATGCCGGCAAACAGGGTGATACCCAATGCCCACCAATGCACGTTGGGGAAGCGTTCGACGCTGTGGTTGACCCAAATCAGGCCGACAATCAACGCAGCGGCGGTCGGGCTGGGCACGCCGATAAACCAACGTTTATCAACTTTGCCGATAAGCGTGTTGAACAGCGCCAAACGCAGGGCGGCGCAGGCGCAGTAGATAAAGGCGACGGAATAACCGATTTTGCCAAACTGCCAAAGTTGCCATTTGTAGGCAATCAGGGCAGGCGCGACGCCGAAACTGACCATATCGGCGAGGCTGTCGAGCTGTTCGCCGAACGCGCTTTGGCTGTTGGTCAGCCGCGCTACGCGTCCGTCCATACCGTCGAGCAGCATGGAAAGGAAAACTGCAATCGCCGCTGTTTCATAACGTCCGTGCATAGACTGGGTAATGGCGAAGAAGGCGCAAAACAGTGCGGCGATGGTAAAGGAATTGGGCAGCAGGTAAATGCTGTTTTTGCGGATGGAGTTGCGTGGTGGAATCGGATTTTCTGTATTTTGTGAGTTGTCCATAATGTTTCCGTATATGCTGCGTGTGCAGATGAGGCATTATACCGCATTGGCAGGTTAAGGATTTTTAAAAGGCAGACATAGTTTCACTTCAATCGCATAAAGTTTCAGACTGCCTTTATTCCATCAGTCAAACAACTCGCCCTGCGCCTGCTCTTTGGTCACGCGTACGTCGGTTTCACCGTCGGCAAAAGTGATGTGCAGTTTCTGCCCTTGTTTCAACGTATCGGCATTGCGGATGACTTGTCCGCGTGTGTTTTTGACGACCGAAAAGCCGCGCTCCAGAATATGCTGCGGCGATACGGCTTCGAGCAATGCGGCTTGGGCGGTCAGGCTTTGACGGCGGTGGGTAAGCAGCTGGCGGAAGGAATGCGACAGGGCCGTCTGAAAACGGTCAATATTGTTTTTGTAAACGGAAACATCAGGACGGCAATGTTTCAGAGTTTGGGTTTGGCGTTCAAAACGGGCGGTGTGGGCGCGGAGGTTTTGCGTCATCGAGTAAGACAGCATTTGCGCCAGCTTGCTGATTGAAGCGCGCTGCTCGTCAAGTTTTTGGCGCGGATGACGGATTTGCCGCGCCAGCCAGTCGAGTTTTTGGCTGGCATCGAAATAGCGTTGCTCTAAAACGGTTTTCAGACGGCCTTGCGCTTGGGCGAGGCGGTGTAACGATTCTTGGCGGTTGGGGCTGACCAGTTCTGCCGCGCCGGTCGGGGTCGGAGCGCGCACGTCGGCGACAAAATCGGCGAGCGTGAAATCGGTTTCGTGGCCTACACCGCTGACGACCGGAATCACGCAGGCTTCGATGGCGCGTACGACCGGCTCTTCATTAAACGCCCACAAGTCTTCAATGCTGCCGCCGCCGCGACAGACAATCAGTACGTCACACTCGGCGCGTTGCGATGCGGTTTTAATCGCTTGGGCAATTTGCAACTCGCTGCCCGTGCCTTGAACGGGCGTTGGATAAACGATAACGGGAATTTCGGGCGCGCGGCGGTTTAAGGTGGTCACGACATCGCGCAAAGCCGCCGCCGCCAGGCTGGTGACGATGCCGATACATTGCGGACGGGTGGGTAACGGTTTTTTGCGTTCTGCTGAAAACGCGCCTTCCGCCTGCAATTGCGCTTTCAATCGCTCATAGGCTTCGTAAAGCTGCCCCAAACCTTTGAGCCGCACCTCATTCACGGTAATTTGAAATTCGCCCCGCGCTTCATAAATGCTGATTTTCCCGGATACTTCGATATGGTCGCCTTCTTTCAAAGGCTTCGCCAAGCGCATGGCCGCACCCTTAAACATCGCGCAACGCACCTGCGCGCGGCTGTCTTTGAGTGAGAAGTAATAATGTCCGCTGGCGGCACGGGTCAGGTTGGATACTTCACCGGCAATCCATAAGCCTGCGAGATGGTCTTCCAGCAAGGCTTTGGCGAGGGCGTTGAGCTCGGATACGGAAATGGAGGAGGGCGCGAAAAGTTCGGACATTGCGAAACAGGAAAAATTTGGGAAAGCTGAATTATAAGGGTTTTAGAGCGATTCGTTGTATTCGTTTTTATGAAACTTGCGCCCTTTGTTTTAATATTATCAAAGGCGCATGTTCAGACGGCCTTGCCTAGGCGGGCTTGTGTTATATTATCGTTTGATTTTCGCTTCAAAAGCCGCGTGTATGCCCAAACTCCACCAAATTATCGAGCGCCATTGGCAATCCCCTAATCCGTTTTTGTCTTTGCTGTTAAAACCATTGTCCAAGCTGTTTGCCAAAATTGCGGCGAAACGGCGCGATGATTTTGTTTCAGGCCGTCTGAAAAGCGAAAAATTGCCTGTGCCAGTGGTGGTGGTCGGTAATATCCATGCAGGCGGAACAGGGAAAACGCCGATAGTCGCCGCGCTGGTGTTGGGTTTGCGGGAAAAGGGCGTTAAGGTCGGCATCATCAGCCGAGGTTACGGGCGCAAGAGTAAGGCGGTTCATGTATTGAAGACAGCCAGCAGCGCGGCAGATGCAGGCGATGAGCCTTTATTGCTGTTTCGCCAAACCGGCGCGCCGACGGCGGTAGGCAGCAGCCGTGCAGAAGCAGGCAGGGCATTGCTTGCGGCGCATCCGGAGCTTGAATTGATTGTGGCCGACGACGGCTTGCAACATTATGCCTTGCAGCGCGATATGGAAATTGCCGTATTCCCGGCGGCGGATACGGGGCGGACGGATTTGGATTTACTACCCAACGGCAGCTTGCGCGAACCTTTGCCTCGGTTGACTTCCGTTGATGCGGTCGTCGTCAGTGGCGGAAAAGCAGATGCGGCGTTTAGGCCGTCTGAAAATATGTTTGCCAGCCATATTGAAACAGGTCGGATTTACCGTTTGAACAGGCCGTCTGAAAAATTGGATTTGGCAGGTTTGGGAAATCAAACCGTCGCCGCCGTCGCCGGTATCGCCAAGCCGGAGCGTTTTTTCGATTCGCTGCGGAATATGGGCATTACTTTGAACCAAACCGTCGCACTGCCTGACCATGCCGACATCGCAGTAGCAGACTTGCCCAATGCGGACACGGTCATTATTACGGAGAAAGATGCGGTCAAGTTTTCAGACGGCCACGGCCTGAATCATGTGTGGGTCTTGCCTGTTTATGCGATAATTGAGCCGAACTTGGCGGCGTTTGTATCCGCGAATGTTTCAATCTAAATGCTTATAGGTGTTTCACAGATGTTTTAAAGATGATCTTCAAACTACGCGATAGGAGTAAATCATGAAGTTAAAATATTTGTTGGTCGCTTGCGCAGCTTTATTTGTATCCACCCAAAGCTTAGCTGCTAAACCAAGTGATGAATCTGCAATGAAATGGTTGGAGATTCAAGGGATAAGCAATAATTATAGCGAGAAAGTGCAACGTTCTTTGGAGATGGTGAATAAAGAGGATAATGAGCGCTTGTTAGCGATGACGCCCAAAGCTCAAAAAGCGCAGATGAAGGCGATCATCAGTCGTTATATGAAAAATATGCAAGACGATTTGAGCCGCCCTGAGTTGAAAAAACAATGGTTGGATGAAGAAAAGCGTGCCGTACAGAAAGTATTTACACAAGAAGAAGTCGATGTAACCAACCGTTTTTTCTCTTCAGCTCAGGGAAAAAATATTTTGAAAAAGATAAGAAGTTTACAACAGCATGGTGGAAATCTTGAGGATATGTTGAGCCAATCGGATATAGAAAAGATGGCTGAAGCATTTGGGCATGGTGCCGGTAAGTCTGCGCTCGAAAAAGTCAAGCATTTCGATAAGCTGAGTGATGAGATTATCCACAAAACCATGAGTCAAAATTACCTCAATGCAAGCGATAAATATACGCCTGCTTTTGAGGAGCAAACACATGGTATTTTATGCAAAGGCAACAAACATTTGCCGAAGTGTGCCAAATAATTTTCCGACTATCTGAAAATATTTATTTTTTGTTGAAAGGTAGCAAAAGATGAAACTGAAAACCTTATTATTGCCCTTCGCCGCGCTGGTATTGTGTGCCAATGCGTTTGCCGCGCCGCCCAGTGATGCATCGCTGGAAAAATGGTTAAATACGCAACATTACGAGCAAGATATTGAGTTAATTCTGAATGAGATTTTTCAAGAGGGATTTAAACCGCTTTCCGATACCTTGGTGGCTGAAGTCTCTAAAGAGAAGAAGGAAGAAGTGGAAAAAGCGGTTGTTCGTTATCGGGACATTGTTGTAAAGGAGGCCTTCACGCCTGAGTTGAAACAGACCATCCGCAGCCGATTGTTGAAAAGTGCCAAAGCTTCACTTACCCAAAAAGAAGTCAATGCTATGATTGTCAATCCATCCGGAAAGGCTGCTGAGTCTTTCCTGGATAAGAATATGGGCGGTCTGGAAGAATTGTTGCCGAAAAAATTACAGGAAGCTGCGGATCGGCATAAGCCTGAGTTTATCAAAGAATGGAGGCGGATTGCTTGCGGTGGCAAAAATCCCGAGCCGGTTTGTGCAAAATCTGATTCAAGCAACAAGCGATAACTTCGAACTGTCTGAATCATTTCAGACAACCTTGATATAACTACCGAAAGTAACCCCATGGAAAAAAAATTCTTAGACATCCTCGTTTGTCCTGTGACTAAAGGCAAACTCGAATACCATCAAGACAAACAGGAATTGTGGAGCCGTCAGGCGAAGCTGGCTTATCCGATTAAAGACGGCATTCCCTATATGTTAGAAAACGAAGCACGAGCGTTGAGCGAAGAGGAACTGAAAGCATGACCGAATTTGTCGTATTGATTCCGGCACGGTTGGATTCTTCACGTCTGCCGGGCAAGGCTTTGGCCGATATTCACGGTAAACCGATGGTTGTACGCGTCGCCGAACAGGCGGCAAAAAGCGAGGCTGCGCGTGTTGTTGTTGCCACCGATCATCCCGATATTCAGACGGCCTGTCAGGCGCACGGTGTCGAAGTGGTCATGACTTCCAATCAACACGAAAGCGGTACAACGCGCCTTGCCGAAGCGGCCAATACGCTGAAACTGCCGCAACATCTGATTGTCGTGAACGTACAAGGCGATGAGCCTTTAATCGACCCAGAGCTCATCAACCGTACGGCTGAAGTTTTGGTTGAAAACAATGTGCAAATGGCGACCGCCGCCCATGAATTGCACGATTTTGACGAGTTTATGAATCCCAATGTCGTCAAAGTCATCCTTGATAAAAACCGCAACGCCATCTATTTCAGCCGCGCCCCGATTCCTTATCCGCGCGACGCCATGCGCGCCGAAAAACGCGAATTACCTTCTGAAACAGCCGTTTTGCGCCATATCGGCATTTATGCCTATCGTGCAGGCTTCCTGCAACGCTATTCGGAAATGGATGTTTCTCCTTTGGAAACCATCGAATCGCTGGAACAGTTGCGCGTCCTGTGGCACGGTTATCCGATTGCTGTTGAAATCACCCAAGAAGCGCCTGCTGCCGGTGTGGATACGCAGGAAGATTTGGACAGAGTACGTGTTGCGTTTAAATCTTAAGGTCGTCTGAAAGGAAAAGATATGAATGATTTCCGCCATTTGAGCCGTGAAGAACAAAAATTGCTTGCCGATGTGGCGAAGCTGGTAAGAGAAGACGAACAAGAATTCAACTATGATATGTTGAAAATAGAAGCGCCGGAGCAGGCCAGCGGCGAGTTTTGGTTCCGTATGGCAGAAATGCTCAGCACTCTGCCGCCCAACCAGTCGTTGGACTTGCGTATGAACGGCGGGCGCTTGACTGTTGCCGTATCGATTTTGTCGGTATTGCTGCAAGACAATCCCGATATTCCGCAGCTTTGGGCGCAAAAAATCATTGCGCTCAACTATTTGGCTCATGGTCATCAAACCCGTGCAATCGGTTTGGCGCAGCAACCCGACAAAGCGGCCGAAGCCAATGAGGAAGAATATTTGGCGAAAGCCTTATCGCAAAACTTGCTTTCCACTTTGAAAGACGCGATAGAGCGATTCCCTGAAGACGCATGGTTTATCAGAATGCGCGACGATGCATGGAAGCATTTCGGCCCGAAAGAGGCCGTCTGAAGTTTTGAACGATAAACACAAGCCGTGTAAAATTATCTGAATATTAAATCCGTCAACCAAAAGGACTCATCATGAAAGTATTATTGTTGGGCGCACCAGGCGCCGGCAAAGGCACACAGGCTCAATTCATCACTGCTGCATTCGGCATTCCTCAAATCTCTACCGGCGATATGCTCCGCGCCGCCATCAAAGCAGGCACTCCGCTGGGTTTGGAAGCAAAAAAAATCATTGATGAGGGCGGTTTGGTACGCGACGACATCATTATCGGCATGGTTAAAGAGCGCATTGCCCAAGACGACTGCAAAAACGGTTTCCTGTTTGACGGTTTCCCACGTACATTGGCACAAGCCGAAGCCATGGTTGAAGCCGGTGTGGATTTGGATGCCGTGGTTGAAATCGATGTACCTGACAGCGTGATTGTCGACCGCATGAGCGGCCGTCGTGTGCATTTGGCTTCCGGCCGTACCTACCACGTTACCTACAATCCACCTAAAGTCGAAGGCAAAGACGACGTAACCGGCGAAGATTTGATTCAACGCGACGATGACAAAGAAGAAACCGTGAAAAAACGCCTTGCCGTTTACCACGAGCAAACCGAAGTTTTGGTTGATTTTTACAGCAAACTGGAAGGCGAACACGCGCCGAAATACATCAAAGTCGACGGCACCCAAGCAGTAGAAGCTGTAAAAGCCGAAGTACTGAAAGGTTTGGGCAAATAAGTTTTGCCGAAGTAAAATCATGAGGCCGTCTGAAAAAATATTTTCAGACGGCCTTTTGTGTACAAAAGCTGTTAAAATCGAAGCTATAACCGTTTATCCGCAGGCATCTTATGAATCCCTTGATCTCCGACTTCCAAACTCAGCAACAACGTACTCCCGTTATCGTCGCCCTTGATTTTGCCAACGAAAAAGATACGCTCGGATTTGTCCGCAATCTTGACCCGACATTGTGTCAAATCAAAATCGGTAAAGAGCTGTTTACCGCAACCGGCCGTAATTTGGCAGAAAGCTTAATCAATCAAGGTTTCAAACTTTTCCTCGATTTGAAATACCACGATATTCCCCACACAGTTGCTCAGGCCTGTAAAGTTGCCGCCGATATGGGCGTTTGGATGGTCGATATGCACGCCTCCGGTGGCCGCCGTATGATGGAAGCCGCAGCAGAAGCCGTTGCCGGATATCAAACCAAGCCGCTCTTGATCGGTGTAACCGTGTTGACCAGTATGGAACAAAGCGACTTGGCAGAAATCGGTTTGAACATCGCCCCTGAAGAACAAGTCATCCGCTTGGCAAAACTGACGCAAAGTTCAGGTTTGGACGGCGTGGTCTGTTCCGCCCAAGAAGCCGCGCCATTGCGCCGCGAATTGGGACAGGATTTTGTCTTGGTGACACCGGGCATCCGCTTGGACGTTGCCAGCAATAATGACGACCAACGCCGTATTATGACACCGGCCGAAGCCTTGGCCGCTGGTTCAACCTATTTGGTCATGGGTCGTCCGGTAACCAAAGCTGCCGATCCGGTAGCCGTATTGCGTGAAGTCAATCGGGTGGCAAACGCTTAAGGCCGTCTGAAGTATGAAGGCGATTGTAATTGGTGCGACAGGCGCAACAGGAAAATCCTTGTTGCCTCTGCTTGCAGCCAGTTCAGAGGTTGAGTCTATCGACTGTTTTGGTCGCAGACATCCTGATTTTATCCATCAAAAGCTAAATAGCCATCAGATTGATTTTTCTAAACCTGATGATTGGTGTGAAAAAGTGCAGGGCGATGTATTGTTTGCCTGCTTGGGAACTACCCTGAAAGCAGCAGGAAGTAAAGAAGCGCAATGGGCAATTGATTATGAGGCAAATCTTGAATTTGCCAAAGCCGCACGAGAAAACGGCGTCGATGCTTTGGTTTTGATTTCCACTTCCGGTGCAAATTCTGCTTCGCGCCTGTTTTATCAACGGATGAAGGGCGAATTGGAACAAGCAATTATCGCTTTGAATTTTCCGCACCTTATTATTTTCCGCCCGCCCTTATTGATTCGTCCGAATAGCGACCGATTGGGTGAGAAAATAGCCAAACGGATTTTGCATGGATTCAACCGTATCGGCCTGATGAAAAACCAACGTCCGCTTGCTGTCGAAAAATTGGCACAAGCCATGCTGAAAGCGGCGTTGTTGCCATCTCATAAACAAGCGTCGTACTCGAAAAACCATATGCAGGTATATGAGCCTCAAGATATTTTTAGGCTGTTAGATCAATAATCTGATAACAAGCCTTACACAGAGATTTTAATGGAGCCAGTATGGTAACCAAGTTCCAACAAGAAACCCTCAAATCCCGTTTTGCACAAGCCAAAGTCCTTGTTGTCGGCGATGTGATGCTCGACCGTTATTGGTTTGGTGATGTGTCCCGTATTTCTCCTGAAGCCCCCGTGCCGGTGGCGAAAATCGGACGTATCGACCAACGCGCGGGTGGAGCGGCAAACGTTGCGCGCAATATCGCCTCATTGGGCGGCAAAGCAGGGCTGTTGTCCGTGACCGGCGATGACGAAGCTGCAGATGCGCTGGACGCATTGATGGTGCAAGACGGTGTTTCTTCCTATCTGATGCGCGACAAGCAAATTGCGACTACTGTCAAATTGCGCGTTGTTGCCCGCAACCAGCAGCTTATCCGACTTGATTTTGAAGAATTGCCTCATCGTGAAGTGTTGGAACAAATCAAGCATCAATATCGTGAAGTGTTGCCTGAATACGATGCCATTATTTTTTCAGATTACGGAAAGGGCGGTTTGTCGCATATTTCCGATATGATTGATTGGGCGAAACAGGCCGGTAAACCCGTTTTAATCGACCCGAAAGGCGATGATTATGAAAAATATGCCGGCGCTACGCTGATTACGCCGAATCGCGCAGAATTGAAAGAAGTGGTGGGAAGCTGGAAAAACGAAAACGATTTGACCGAAAAAGCCCAAAATCTACGCCGTCATCTTGATTTGAATGCGATTTTGCTGACCCGAAGTGAAGAGGGCATGACCTTGTTCAATGAGGGCGAGCCGATTTATCAGCCTACACGGGCTCAAGAAGTCTATGATGTATCGGGTGCGGGCGATACCGTTATTGCCGGAGTGGGCTTGGGTTTGGCGGCAGGCTATACCATGCCCGAAGCGATGCACCTTGCTAATACGGCAGCGGGCGTTGTCGTGGCGAAACTTGGTACGGCGGTTTGCTCGTTTGCCGAATTGACTAAGGCATTGGAAGAGCAATAATTGCTGTTTCAGACGGCCTTAAGATCTAAAGGCCGTCTGAAAATAGAGTTGGAAAATAATCCAGACAGACAAGTTTTTATTTTCAGACGGCATGATTTCTTCAAGGCCGTCTGAAAAATCAAAATAAAGGAAATTCATTATGACCATTATCGTAACAGGCGCGGCCGGCTTTATCGGCAGCAACATCGTCAAAGCACTTAACCAACGCGGTATTACCGACATTGTTGCCGTCGACAATTTGAGCAAAGGCGAAAAATTTAAAAACCTTGCCGAGTGTGAAATTGCCCATTATCTCGATAAACACGAATTTATCCGCCAAGTGCGTGGCCACCTTCTGCCTTACGACGATATCGAGGCCGTTTTCCATCAAGGCGCATGTTCCGATACCATGAATCATGATGGTCTTTACATGATGGACAACAACTACCAGTACACGCTCGATCTCTTAGACTGGTGTCAGGATGAACGCATTCCGTTCCTTTATGCCTCCAGCGCTGCCGTATATGGTAAGGGCGAAATCTTCCGCGAAGAGCGCGAACTGGAAAAACCACTCAATGTGTACGGCTACTCTAAATTCTTGTTTGACCAAGTATTGCGCCGCCGCATGAAAGAAGGCCTGACCGCCCAAGTCGTTGGCTTCCGCTACTTCAACGTATATGGACAGCAGGAGCAACACAAAGGCCGTATGGCATCGGTTGCCTTCCATCATTTCCACCAATACCGAGAACATGGTTATGTCAACCTGTTTGGTGCCAATGACGGCTACGGCAACGGCGAGCAAACACGTGATTTTGTTAGCGTAGAGGACGTTGCTAAAGTTAATCTTTACTTCTTCGACCATCCCGAGCTTTCAGGCATCTTTAATCTTGGTACAGGCCGTAGCCAACAGTTTAACGATCTTGCCGCTGCCACCGTCAACGCCTGCCGTGCGGCCGAAGGCAAGCCTGAAATGAGTTTGAAAGAGCTGGTTGAAGAAGAACTTATCCGTTATATCCCATTCCCAGATGCACTCAAAGGCAAATATCAGAGCTTTACTCAAGCGGACATTACCAAGCTGCGCGAAGCCGGGTATAAAGAAGAATTCTTGGATGTAAAACAAGGCGTCAGCCGTTACGTTAAATGGATGCTGGAGAACTTGGTTTAATAAATAGTACAGTAATGTTGTCTGAGAATAAAACCGACTTACCTGTTTGGGTAAGTCGGTTTTATTTTACTAGGATAGTATAAAAATTTGGTTGTATTCTTAAATAAGAATAATTTAGTGGTTTAAATGAATCTCTTGTCCTAGATAGAATAGTGGGTATTTATAACTACAAAGCTGTTAATGGGCTATCTTTACTATCATGAGGAACCATATCTATAATCCTTTAAAAGGTACGTAGAGGCTTTCGCAACAACGGATCAGATAGAAGAAAGAGTAGTTGCTATTTAAGATACACCTCTATTTTGTGGCTATGTTCTTTCAGAAGCTGTTTGGAATAAACTTTTTCATTCTTTGAATCTCGAACTTCCCTCCAAAGGATAGCAGCAACGGTTAACTTGTTAGCATACTGATGGCTACATTCATCCGTACAAAAGTCTTTTAAAAATTGATTCCACTGACAAGCCGAATGATCATACTTGGCGTAATCTGACTCTCCATAATAAATTTTAATCATATCTTGAATCGTGAATTTTAGATCATGATTCCTTTTTACTTTTCGCCAAGCGGTTGCCATATCCGCATTAAATTTAAACGGACTAACCCCTGTTACTGCAGCAAAATATTCTCTAAACTTCTGGTTAAAAGAAAACCCACAGTTCAGGAGCGGAGTCTCTAAAGTGATTACTTCGGATTGAGTTTTGAGACCTTTCCTCAAAGATTTCTCTATTTTATTTCCCTGAAAATATTGTTCAATAATAAAAGTCAATTCTTTCTTCGTACCTCGATACTCTAAACCAAGAGACTTACAAATTTGGGAAAGTTCCTCTCGATACCAATAGTATTGGTTAAATTCTTCAAATGATTTGATTTCTTTAAAACTAGGTCTGTTTTCTACCAAACCATCACCTCCACCCTTCATATCTATAACAGTAACGTCAATCTGCATGTCACGTCAACGTATGATCATACACCTATATATACGATTATTTTATTACAACCGTTTCTTCCCATCGTCTAAGCACCTCTATTAGGCGTGGATACTAGACAAAAAAATAACCGCTTAAAAGCGGTAAATGGTGCCCGGAGCCGGAATCGAACCGGCACGGCCGGTTTAGGGCCGACGGATTTTAAGTCCGTTGTGTCTACCTATTTCACCACCCGGGCGTAGACAATAAATTGAGAGATTGGAGGCGGGGGCGCGGATTTGAACCGGCCTGTATAAGGGTTGCACCCCTTATAGCATAAACACTCTGCCACCCCGCCATGAAATGGATGGAGGCGAGAGTCGGAATCGAACCGGCGTAGACGGATTTGCAATCCGCTGCATAACCACTTTGCTATCTCGCCAAAACTACGTTTGAGTATTTGTAGTATTGAAACTGGAGCGGGAAACGAGTCTCGAACTCGCGACCTCAACCTTGGCAAGGTTGCGCTCTACCAACTGAGCTATTCCCGCGTATTCGGATGCATGATTTAATGGAGCGGGAAACGAGTCTCGAACTCGCGACCTCAACCTTGGCAAGGTTGCGCTCTACCAACTGAGCTATTCCCGCATTTGAGTGCATCTGAAATTAAACTGGAGCGGGAAACGAGTCTCGAACTCGCGACCTCAACCTTGGCAAGGTTGCGCTCTACCAACTGAGCTATTCCCGCATATTGAAAAAGAACAATCAACAAGTAATCAGTATGGAGCGGGAAACGAGTCTCGAACTCGCGACCTCAACCTTGGCAAGGTTGCGCTCTACCAACTGAGCTATTCCCGCTCTGATATTTGTTGCTTCGTATATCGAAGAAGACGCAATTATTATGGATTTAATCGCGTGCGTCAAGTGTTTTGTTTTTATTTTTTTAAAAATTTATTTGAATTCTTTCCATGCCATTTTCAGGTAGTAGCACATTGACCAGATGGTCAATACAGATGCTATAAACATCAATATGTTACCAATGAGATAGAAAGGATCGTTATATTTGTCTGTGCCAATAAGCAAAAGGAAGATGGCGATCATTTGGGCAGTGGTTTTGAATTTACCGATGGTTGCCACGGCAACGCTACCGCGTTTACCCATTTGTGCCATCCATTCGCGCAAGGCGGAAATGGTAATTTCCCGGCCGATAATAATCATGGCGAAGATGGCGTATGTTCTGCCAAGGCTGACGAGCAGGAGCAGGGCAACTGCGACCATGAGTTTGTCGGCAACGGGGTCGAGGAATGCGCCAAAGTCAGAAGTTTGTTTCCAACGGCGTGCTAAAAAGCCGTCAAACCAGTCTGTAATAGCTGCAAGTGCAAAGATGATGGCGGCTGTCCAGTTGACGGTTTGTGGTTGAATCCATGTGTTCGGTAAATAGAATAGGATAGTGAACACGGGGATTAATAGGACGCGCATCCAGGTAAGTAAAATAGGTATGTTCCAAGGCATGGTTGGGGACCTTTTGGACGATGTGTCGGATTGTCCATTATAGCTTATTTGTTCACTCTGCTTTTTGAAGTGTTGTTTTTTGCCGACAAGTATCTTGGGCATAGATTTTTGTCGTGTGGGTTGTGAAGAAAATCTGCTAAGGCCGTCTGAAAAATAGGCTGTTGCGGGGTGTAAATGTTTTTGGGCAGGTAAGTGGATGCAAAATAGTGGGCAACGAGGTCGGCTTGCTGCTCGATATTGAGTTGGTTGAAGTGAGGCAGAGGTATGGGATAGGCGTAAGCTTTGCGTTTCCTATATCCGCCTTTGAGCATAATGAATAAACCGGACAACCAAACTTTGTGACCGCGCTGGTGTTGCCAGACATGTGTCAGCTCATGAATCAGCCAAATTTTGTAGGCTATGCCGGCTTGAGTGAAATCTTCGGGGCAGTGTTTACGCGGAAAGTATATGTTTCCATTGGGCGCAATGGCGGTATTGGCGTTGGGTATAAGTGGAATGCCGCGATATATTTTGATGCGGTGGAAGTTTATGCTGTCCGCAAAAACTTGTTTTGCCATACGGACTTCATTTTCGGTCAGTCTGCGCCAATCGGAAAAAATCATATTTGGAAGGGAATATTAAGAGGGTATGAAGATTTCAGGCCGTCTGAAAGGTTTCAGACGGCCTGGGTCGGGATTTATTGTTCTGTTGAAGCGGCTTGTTTGCCGTTGTCGAACAATTTGTCCATAGGCGTCAAGTTGACTGCATTGCCTTGGCTGACTATCCATTTGTTTTCAACACGCCATACGCCTGAGGCATCTTCAACGCGTAAGTACCAATGATTGGTTGGGCGTAAAGGTTTAAAGACGGCTTCGTATTCCATGCGGCCGTTTTGTGGTTCGGCTGTTACGGCGCGCAGCTTGACGGTTTGGTCATCGGCTTTGCGCGTTGGGTGCATCAACAATAGGTTTAATGGCTGTTTGGTATCGAATTGTCCGCTGACGAATACTTTGGCGGCATTCATATCCGGACTGATTAAGACCTGCACCTGAATTTGCCGTTTAACGGCTTCTTCATCGCGGTGAAGTTGGATTTCGATGTGTTTGCCGTCTTTGTAGTAATCGTCAGACACCAAGTCTGTCGTATGTTCTTTTGCGACGAAGAACATGGAAACGCTGGCGATAACGACGAAGATGGGGCCTGCCATCAGCACCCAGGGCCAAATATGTTTGTACCAAGGTTTGATTTTGGGTTGTGGGGACACCGTTTATTCTCCGATAAAGGTTGCTTTTTCTTCTAAAGTAGTCGGTTTGGAGTCGGCAGAGCCGGTCTCGCGATAGATAAAGGTAAATTCAATCGGATGGCTGCCTTTGTCGGCGTATTCGGGAATGGTAGATACCTGTACCGGGATGGTAACGGTTTCCCGCGGCGCAATTTTAATACCGTTTTCAGGCAGGCCGGTCAGCGCGATTTCGTCAAAGCCTTTGACGGTTGCGGTCATCAGTTGTTCGTTTTCACTATTGTTGATAATGCGCAGGTTATAGGCATTTTCCAACCAGCCTTGGCTGTTTTCGCGAACCATGACGCCACGGTCTTTAAGGATATCGACTTCGACCATTTTTCGGGTGGAAATGCCGACTAGGAAGGCGATGATGACCACCAGGAGTACTGCGCCATAACCGGCTACGCGCGGACGTTTCAAGCGTTTTTTGATATCGCTTTCAGGGTATTCGTGTTCCAATGCGCCTTCGGTCGTATAGCGGATTAAGCCGCGCTCGTAGCCCATTTTGTCCATGATTTCATCGCAGGCATCGATACACGCCGCGCAGCCGATACATTGGTATTGCAAACCGTCTCGGATGTCGATACCGACGGGGCAGACTTGCACGCACATGGTGCAGTTGATGCAGTCGCCCAAGCCGCTGTCTTCTTTGTTGGCGGTTTTCTTGCGTGCGCCGCGCGGTTCGCCGCGTTCGGTATCGTAAGAAATAATCAGCGTGTCTTTGTCAAACATTGCACTTTGGAAACGTGCATACGGACACATATGCAGACACACTTTTTCGCGCATGATGTGGGCGAAGAAGAAAGTCATGAATCCGTAAAATGCTGCGGCAAACATTGCGCCGCCGCCTGCTGATCCGGTGAATAAATCGGGAACAAATTGGCGGATCGGGATAAACCAGCCTGCAAAAGTGATACCTGTCCATGCGCAGACAAGGAAAATCAGCAGGTATTTGGTGGCCTTAATGCGAATTTTAGTAAAGTTCCAAGGCGATTTTTCCAGTTTTAGGCGTTTGTTTCTATCGCCTTCGACCAAGTTGTCAATCCACAGCATAATTTCGGTGTAAACCGTTTGCGGGCATGAATAGCCGCACCACAAACGACCGGCAATGGTTGTCCACCAAAACAATCCGAATGCGCAAATCATCAGCAGTAAGGCAAGGTAAATCAAATCGCCCATACCCAGCGACAGTCCGAAAATGAAGAAATGACGGTCAGGGATATTGAATAAAACCGCCTGACGGCCGCTCCAGTTGAACCATGGAATAACGTAAAATACAAACTGGGTCGCCAATACTGCGGCGATACGCAGTTTGGCAAAGCGTCCTTCCGCCTTTTTAGGATGGATGCGTTCGCCTTCAGGATGGATTTGAATCACGCTGGATTTAGGTTTGGAAGGTTTGGGCGGAGTGGCTTTTGCTGTTTTTTCTGTTGAGGGTGTGGTATTTTCAGCTTGGTTTTCTGGTGACATTTCAGTGTTCCTTGATGAAGTGCACACAAGCCTGTTGTCATGGTAGTAGTTTGATGTGGATATTTTCAGACGGCCTTTCGCGTGCATACAAATCATAACATTTGACTCTATTCAAAGCAAAAGAGGGACTTCGTATTAACGATGGATTCCTTGCGGCCGTTTGATGTAGGGCCGTCTGAAAAGGGCAGTATTCAAAGGTTTATGGTTCGGCCTGTGTGCAAACTTATAGTGATTTGCTATTTACACGATAAAAATATATAAAGCACTGTTTCAAAACGAAATAACAGTTAATATCATCTGTCCCGTCCGTTTCGGGCAACCGAGTGGAAACAGGCCGTCTGACAAAGCGAATATCAAAAGCTATCCTTGAAAGCACGGCTGATTCAGGCGATAATCGGCACACCTTTTTTCATATTTCCAATCTTGTCCAAGGAAGGTCAAACCATGTCTCAACTGGCAAACGCAATCCGTTTCCTCTCAGTCGATGCCGTACAGAAAGCCAACTCCGGCCACCCGGGTGCGCCTATGGGTATGGCGGAAATGGCGGAAGTATTGTGGACGAAGTTCCTCAATCATAACCCTGCCAACCCTAAATTCTACAACCGTGACCGCTTCATCCTTTCCAATGGTCACGCGTCCATGCTGCTGTACAGCCTGTTGCACCTGACCGGATACAACGTATCCATCGAAGACTTGAAAAACTTCCGCCAATTGTACAGCAAAACCCCCGGCCATCCGGAATATGGCTACACCGACGGCGTGGAAACCACGACCGGCCCATTGGGACAAGGTATTGCCAATGCTGTGGGCATGGCTTTGGCCGAAAAAATCTTGGCTGCCGAATTTAATAAAGACGGTTTGAACATCGTTGACCACCACACCTACGTCTTCATGGGCGACGGTTGTATGATGGAAGGCGTATCGCACGAAGCCTGCTCGCTTGCCGGTACTTTGGGCTTGGGCAAACTGATTGTTTTATATGATGACAACAATATTTCCATCGACGGTAAAGTGGACGGTTGGTTTACCGAAAACATTCCGCAACGTTTTGAAAGCTACGGCTGGCATGTGATTCCAAATGTAAACGGTCATGATACTGATGCCATTCAGACGGCCATTGAGGCGGCCAAAGCCGAAACCGGCAAACCTTCCCTGATTTGCTGCAAAACCTTAATCGGCAAAGGCAGTGCCAAAAAAGAAGGCAGCCATAAAACCCACGGTGCGCCTTTGGGTGCGGACGAGATCGAAGCCACGCGCAAACATTTGGGTTGGGCTTATCCTGCGTTTGAAATCCCTCAAGAAATCTATGCAGCATGGGATGCAAAAGAAAAAGGCGCGAAACTTGAGGCCGGATGGAACGAACTCTTCGCTCAATATCAAGCCAAATATCCTGCAGAAGCCGCAGAATTCGTGCGCCGCATGGATAAAAAACTGCCTGAAAACTTCGACGCTTACGTTCAAGCCGCATTGAAAGAAGTGTGCGTCAAAGCAGAAACCATCGCCACCCGTAAAGCCAGCCAAAACAGCATCGAAATCTTGGCAAAAGAGCTGCCTGAATTGGTGGGCGGTTCTGCCGACTTGACCCCATCCAACCTGACTGACTGGTCAAACAGCGTTTCCGTTACCCGCGAACACGGCGGTAACTATATTCACTACGGCGTGCGCGAGTTCGGCATGGGCGCGGTGATGAACGGCCTTACCCTGCATGGCGGTGTTAAACCATTCGGCGCGACTTTCCTGATGTTCAGTGAATACGAGCGTAATGCCTTGCGTATGGCTTCGCTGATGAAAATTAACCCTGTATTTGTGTTCACCCACGATTCCATCGGTTTGGGCGAAGACGGTCCGACCCACCAACCTATCGAGCAAACTGCCACTCTGCGCCTGATTCCAAATATGGATGTATGGCGTCCATGCGATACCGTTGAATCTTTGGTGGCGTGGTCTGAAGCCGTTAAAGCGGCCGATCATCCGTCCAGCTTGATTTTCAGCCGTCAAAACCTGAAATTCCAAGCGCGTGATGAGCAACAGTTGAACGACATTAAACGCGGTGCTTACGTAATCAGTGAAGCTCAAGGCAATGCACAAGCTGTTGTAATCGCAACCGGTTCTGAAGTTGAATTGGCTCTGGAGGCGCAAAAGGTATTGGCAGAACAAGGTATTGCCGTACGCGTTGTTTCCATGCCTTCTACCAATGTATTCGACCGCCAAGATGCTGCCTACAAAGCCGCCGTTCTGCCGGAAGGCTTGCCACGCGTAGCCGTAGAAGCCGGACATGCCGACGGTTGGTATAAATACGTCGGTTTGAACGGCGCAGTGGTCGGTATCAACCGCTTTGGCGAGTCTGCACCTGCTGACTTGCTGTTCAAAGAATTCGGCTTTACCGTAGACAATGTGGTTGCCACTGTTAAATCCGTTTTGTAAATCAGATTTTTGATTGAAATAAAAAGGCCGTCTGAAATTTCAGACGGCTTTTTTCTAGGTCTTACCGTTTGGATTTGCGAATACAATGATTTGTAATTCAAATAGAAACACTTTAATCAACATCATTTTCGAGTATGTGGGGAATTTCTTTTAATTTAGCAACTGTTTTTCAAATACCTGTTTCTTAGAATTTTCGACGATCTTCCACCTGTATAGGAAAAAAGGCTGATTGAAACGGCATGTTTTGTTCCCATCCCTGTTGCATTAAAACTGTTTCTCCACACTGATGAATGTCTGCATATTCTTGCGAGAATAGAAGCCGCTCATATTACTGTCGATTTTCAGATAACGGAAATTCAAATGCGGCACTAAGCCTTTCCATGAAATTTTATTGTGCCAAATAGAGGCATTTGCCTGATATTCATGGTCTTTACGGGTCAGACGATACACCAGGCTACCCGGAGCATCAAAGGTACGATGGGCGTAGCGCAGGTTGGTACGGATGCCGAATCCGTTCTCAAACGCTTTCGCCGTGCCAAAGCGTATGCCCTTGCGTACGGATGCCTGCTCCGCTTCTTTGGTCATGTCATGCGACCAGTCCACGCCTCCGTAAATCAGCCAGTTTTTCGGCGCAGAGTATGCCAGCGTTGCTCCCACTAGCGGCATATGGCTGTTGTAACGCATTGCCGAATCGCTGTCTCGATAGTATTTTTTGATATATCCTGCATTGATCGAGAGCCGCCATTTTTCGTTCAGACGACGTGAAAAGTCGGTATGGATACCGGTTTCACGATTATAGCGTTTGCCGCCCAGCCAGTTTTGCTCGGCAAACGGTACAACCCCGAAAGATTGCACCGCCGAACGGTTTTTATAGCCTGCCGCCAAGCGCAGGCTTTGCTCGTTAAAATCCTGATTGTCCCAATAATGCACGCCGTCGCCGCTCAGGTTGCCGTAAACAAAATGATGCCCGCCCATGTTGATTTCGCGCGATACACCGGCGCCGTAGCGGATACCGTGCGCCTTTTGCGGCAGGCTCTCAGCGGTTTTATTCCAGCGTCTGCCGTTCCATTCTATAACGCGCTCGGACGAGGCATTGTTCACATTATCGGTCTGTTCGTATTGCAGCGAAACATCGGGCTGCCAGCTTTGCTCCGATTCAATGGAAGCAAGATAACGGTCGGCAAGTTGCTGCATGGGCGGCTGCAAATCCGGTTTTGCCCGTTTCAATTCAGCTTTTGCCTCACGGTACTGTTTGTTTTCAAACATCATTACGCCCAAATCGAAACGCGGATACGCCAAATCGGGATGTTTCGCCAAAATGCCGCGATAGAGTGATACAGCCTCACCATGCCGCAACTGACTACGCCGCAACGCGCCTAAAGCATAATCGTATAAAACGGCATCACGGTCGGGCGCGGCTTTATATTGCGCCAACAAGCCTTCCAGTATCTTCCAGTCCCGTCCGATTAATGCGCGGTTGATCTGTGCTTCCAATGAGGAATCGGCAGAAAGGTTGTCTGAAAGCTTCTGTTCTGCGGGTTTGTCGTCGGTAAAATCTTTTGAGGGCATTTCGCTGTTCGGCTGCTTGTCAAAAAATACAGGCGCAGGTACATGGACAACGGGTGTATCGGCAAGGGCGGCTGTTGGGAAAGAGAACATCAGTAAGACAAGATGATTTTTATTCATTTTATTCAGTGGGATATGGATTGCAGGAGTATCCTGTCATTATACGGATAACGCGGTGAAAATGGTCGAAAAGGTCGTCTGAAACGGTTTCAGACGACCTTTTGGTTATATCACATCCCAATTAGTGGGAGCCGGCGAAACCGATTTCACCGTCATTAACCGTACCGACGATTTCTTCCGCATTAGGGCCGAAGAAGCCGAGCGCATAATCGCCACGGTTGGAAGAGCCTTGAATACCGTATCCCTTAATTTCGGTGTTATCAATTTCGTTGGTGTAGCTGCCTTCTCGAATAGACGCTTCGTGCAGATTGATATCGCTGCCGATTCCGGTAATTGTGCCACTGCCTTTTCCGTTGTCAAAGTTAACAGAGTACGCCAATTTGCCCTGACTTACACCATCGCTTGCAATACCTGAGTAGTTAAATTTGCCCGCAGTCGGCAGGGTTTGGGTAGTTTGACCTTTAATTAGGATATAAGTATCGTCAAGTTTTTCTGATTCATTGACTCCTGATCCTCTAACTGTTGTATTAGTCGGATTGATACCTGCAATCAAAGAATAGTTTTGGCGGTAAATATGGGCTTTACCACTTCGGGTAATGGTGTAATTGTTACCAGAAGCATTTGCAATGGCAGTTTCTTGGAAGTTTTGATTGAGCTTTAATTCTTTGAGCGGGTATCCAGATAAATTAATATTGCTGCCGCTGCTGGATTGATTGCCCAGTGTTACATTGTATGATTTAACAGTTGCCCCCGGTGCTCCCAAATCTTTTGCTAATTTTTGAATATCCTCAATTGCGTTGGTTTTCAACCCGCCGTATGAAACCGAAAAGTCAACGCGTGGTGTAGCGTTGCCGGAAGTATTGCTATTGTTGCTGGAAGTATTGCTATTGTTGCTGGAAGTATTGCTATTGTTGCTGGAAGTATTGCTATTGTTGCTGGAAGTATTGCTATTGTTGCTGGAAGTATTGCTATTGTTGCTGGAAGTATTGCTATTGTTGCTGGAAGTATTGCTATTGTTGCCGGAAGTATTGCTATTGTTGCCGGAAGTATTGCTATTGTTGCCGGAAGTATTGCTATTGTTGCCGGAAGTATTGCTATTGTTGCCGGAAGTATTGCTATTGTTGCCGGAAGTATTACTATTGTTGCCGGAAGTATTGCTATTGTTGTTGGAAGTATTACTGTTATTGCCAGTAGAATCGCCGTTATTCTTCTGGATGCCATTTGATGAACTAGTGATGGATGGAATGTCATTAGGCTGGTTGTTGCTGCATGCTGCCAGGCTCAGGACGATAATAGTTGCTGTGCTTACTTTTTTGAAAGACATAGATATTTCCTTTGCAATGAGTTGATTGATAATTAAAATGTAGATGTATTATCAAATAGTCATTTAAAAATATCAAGTAAATAATTTACAAAAATAATTGATTTGTTAAATTACGAGGCATTTTGTTATTTTTGGCCATTATATAGATGGAGAATCAGGTGTTAATGACAAAAAAGGTCGTCTGAAAACAGAAATCTCGTTTTCAGATGACCTTTTACCTTTATCCGTCAAACCGCCGCTGTTTCAGGTTTGACCTTGCTTTTCTTAAACTTCAACACGGCTTCTTCTTTTGCTGCATCCCAGTCTATCCGCACAAAACCACCTTCGGCGAGTTTGCCGAACAGGAGTTCGTCGGCGAGCGGTTTGCGGATTTTTTCCTGAATCAGTCGGTTCATTGGACGTGCACCCATTTGCGGGTCGAAACCTTTTTCCGCTAGATATTTGCGCAAGGCCGGTGTGAATTCGGCTTCGACTTTTTTGTCGAGGAGCTGGTGTTCGAGCTGGAGCAGGAATTTGTCCACGACTTTGACGATAATGGGTTCGGACAAGGGCGCAAACGGGATAATCGCATCCAAGCGGTTGCGGAACTCGGGCGTGAAGAGTTTGTTGATTGCCTGCATTTCGTCGCCGCGTTCGCGTTTGGCGGTAAAGCCGAGGCTGGGGCGGCTGAGGCTTTCTGCGCCTGCGTTGGTGGTCATAATCAGGATGACGTTGCGGAAGTCGGCACTCTTGCCGTTGTTGTCGGTCAGCTTGCCTGCGTCCATGACTTGTAGGAGGACGTTGAAAATGTCAGGGTGGGCTTTTTCGATTTCGTCCAAGAGCAACACGCAATGCGGCTGTTTGTTGATGGCTTCGGTTAAAAGGCCGCCTTGTTCAAAGCCGACATAGCCCGGAGGCGCGCCGATGAGGCGCGATACGGCGTGGCGTTCCATGTATTCGGACATATCAAAGCGTTGCAGTGGTACGCCCATCGAGTAGGCAAGCTGTTTGGCAACTTCGGTTTTGCCGACGCCGGTAGGACCGGAGAAGAGGAAGCTGCCTATCGGTTTGTCGGGCAGGGCAAGGCCGGAGCGCGACATTTTGACGGCGGCAACCAGCGCGTCGATGGCGTTTTCCTGACCGTAAACCATGTTTTTCAAATCGCGGCCAAGGAATTGCAGCACTTGTTTGTCGTCGTGCGACACGGTTTTTTCAGGAATCCGCGCAACTTTGGCGATGACGGTTTCGATTTGCGCTTTACCGATGACTTTTTTCTGTTTGGATTTGGGCTGAATCCGTTGTGCCGCGCCTGCTTCGTCCATCACGTCGATGGCTTTGTCGGGCAGGAAACGCTCGTTGATGTAACGTGCGGAAAGTTCGGCTGCGGCTTCAAGTGCGCCTTGCGTATAGCGGACTTGGTGAAAATCTTCAAACATCGGTTTCAAGCCGCGCAGGATTTGCACGGTTTCGGAAACAGTAGGTTCGATCACATCGATTTTTTGGAAACGGCGGCTTAAGGCGTGGTCTTTGTCGAAAATGGTGCGGTATTCGTCGTAAGTGGTCGCGCCGATACAGCGCAATGAACCTTTTGCTAATGCGGGTTTGAGCAGGTTGGATGCGTCCATCGTGCCGCCGCTGGTGCTACCTGCGCCGATGATGGTGTGGATTTCGTCGATGAATAAAATGGCGTGCGGGATTTTTTCGAGCTGTTTCAAGACGGATTTGACCCGCGCTTCAAAGTCGCCGCGGTATTTCGTGCCCGCCAAAAGCGAACCCATATCCAGTGCGTACACTTCGGCTTCTTTAAGCGCGTCGGGAATGTCGCCGTTGACGATTTGGTGTGCCAAACCTTCCGCCAGTGCAGTTTTGCCCACGCCAGCCTCGCCGACCAAAAGCGGATTATTTTTGCGGCGGCGGCACAGGATTTGCACCAGCCGTTCCATTTCGTGTTTGCGACCAATCAAAGGGTCGATACGGCCGGCTTTGACTTCGGCGTTGAGGTTGACGGTGTAGTCGGAAAGGGAGCCGGTTTTTTGTTCCGCTTCTTCGCCCTCGCGTCCCAGGCCGTCTGAATCATTGCCGTCTTCGTCATCGGGCGAGCCATGGGCAATGCAACGCAAGACTTCAAAGCGTGTAATGGATTGCAATTTGAGGAAATAAACGGCATGGCTTTCGGATTCGCTCATCATGGCAACCAAAATATCCAAAGGCTCTACTGCGGCTTTTCCGGCAGACTGAGTATGCACCATTGCCCGTTGGATGACGCGTTGGAAGCCCAATGTCGGCTGGGTTTCGACCGCATCCAGAAGATGATCGGGAATTTGCGGCGTGTTTTCTGCAACGCTTGCCGCAAGCTGTTCGGACAGGACTTTTAAATCCGCACCACACAGTTTCAAGACGTTCGGCACAGCCGCATCTTCTTCTATCAGCACCAAAAGCAGGTGTTCCAAGCTGATAAACTCATAACGCGCGTTGCGTGCTTCACGGTAGAGCAGTTGCAGGATGTGTTCCAATTCGGGTGAAAGCATGGTTTAAACCTCTTCGACTATACATTTGAGCGGATGCCCTTCAGCTTTGGCGCGTTCCATGACCTGATGTTGCTTGGTCTGGGCAATATCGCGCGTGTAGGTGCCGCACAGGCCTTTGCCTTCGTGGTGCACCAGCAGCATAACGGCCACTGCCTGTTCCTGTGCAAGCATAAAGACTTCGGTCAGGATTTCGACGACAAACTCCATGGTGGTGTAATCGTCGTTCAATAAAAATACGCCGTAACGTTTCGGCGGCTGTGTGTTGATATCGCTGAGCAGGGTATCGGATTGGTGGTCGGTATTCGGATGGTTCATAATCTTAGGTTTCAGTTTTCAGACGGCCTGTTTTAGAGTGCAAACCGTTTTCTGTTGTATTTCGGCAATTTTTTTCTATTTTCCCACTTTTTTGAAAACATAGCTTGACGTTTTGTCTTAACAAATGTAAAAAGACGGTTAAGCAGAAGTTGGCACTCGACCGCGTATGCAATACGTGGGAGAAACGCTGAACGTTTTAGTTTGCTGTATGCCTTGTTTTGCTGATTTTGTTAATTTTTAAGTATAGGAAGTTTCTAATGGCAACCGGTATCGTAAAATGGTTTAACGACGCTAAAGGTTTTGGTTTCATCACTCCTGATGAAGGTGGCGAAGATTTGTTCGCTCACTTCTCAGCGATCAACATGGAAGGTTTCAAAACCCTGAAAGAAGGCCAACGCGTGTCTTTCGACGTAACCACCGGCCCTAAAGGCAAACAAGCTGCTAACATTCAAGCTGCTTAATCAAATGCGCGGCGTAAGCCGTAAAATCATGGCGGGGTTTCCCGCCATTTTTTATGGGCGTTCGAGTCAAAAATTATGAATCAAAATTCATCTTATCAAAATGCATTAAACCAGTTGGACGAGCTTATCCGTCATTTTCGCAGCGAAGGCGAAGTCAGCTGCGCCGTTGCCGAGCGTGAAGACCAAATCTTGATCCGCCTTGCCGATTTGAAACTGGATTTGCGCCCTGAAGATGAAAAAGCCATTGCCGATATAGACCGCTTTTACCGTCGCCATGTTTTAAGCGAATAAACGTTTCAAAACCGTTTGCCGTTTTATTTTTTTAAGCATGCCTGATAAAATAGGCCGTCTGAAAAGTTTGTAAAGAATCAGCACAATGAGTATTGCCAATAATAAAAAAGCCTTTCACGATTTCTTTATCGAGGACCAAATCGAAGCCGGTATAGTATTGGAGGGATGGGAAGTTAAAGCCATCCGCGCTGCACGCGTGCAATTAAAAGAAAGCTATATCTACTGGAAAAAAGACGCATTCTATTTGGTGGGCTGCCACATTACCGCATTGCCCACTGCCTCGACACACGTCAAACCCGACCCTGTCCGTCCGCGTAAGTTGTTGTTGAAACAATCGGAAATCAATAAGTTAATCGGCAAAACCGAACGTGCAGGTTATACGATTGTGCCCTTAAACCTGCATTACACCCGCGGTAGAATCAAAGTGGAAATCGGTTTGGCCAAGGGTAAGAAACAGCATGACAAACGCCAAAGCCTGAAAGAAGCGGATTGGAAGCGTGAGAAACAGCGTTTGATGAAAAACGTACGTTGATTTTTTCAGACGGCCTTTGCAGAAAGGCCGTCTGAATATTTATTGTTTGAAAATTTTAAAAAGGAAAACAGATGAAAACCATAATTTTAGCGGCGGCTTCAGCCGTATTGTTGCTGGGCGCGTGTTCCACTACTGAACAAAGAGTATTGAAACCTGAAGAGCTGACCAGCATCAAACATGTCTGCATCATTCAAAATGCAAAAGTAAGGCCGCATGATTTGGATCGTGCTTTGTCTAAAGCTTTGGCAAAACGCGGCATTGGCAGCACGATTGTGACAGCGGATAACCGCGGCAAACTGTATGATTCTTCTTGCCCGTATAATCTGCGTTACAAAACCAAAGGCAATGACGAAATCTTGCGTAAAGGCGTATTTGTGTTGAGAAGCACCAAGTACGCGGTTTCTACTGTCAGCTACTCTTTAAATGATGAAAACCACTTCCGAACCAACCCTGATTTGGTGAAACAGGCTGAAGGCGTTGTGGCCAAATTGTTGGAAAAAAACAGCAAATAAAAGCCAGAATAAAAAACCGGCTTGCCGTGATATGGAGAATATCGGGCAAGCCGGTTTTATTTTCAGACGGCCTTAAATGGATTTGATTTTTTCCCAAAGGGTTTTGACTGTACCTTGATAGTAGGTTTCGGAAGTGCAATAGACTGTTTCTAAAGCGCATTGTCCTTGTGAGCCGTATTTTTTGATACACTGGTTCAAGGCAATTTGATGCACGGTTTTGAAACGTGGGGAGGTAATGGCTACCACGTTTTGAGCAGTCAATTTGCCCATGGCTTTAGGATAGGCAACAGCGATACAGGTGTTGTGCAGAGGGACAACCGTTTTGCAGCCTGTTGCTTGGCCTGCGCTGATACCGGCTAAGGCATCTTGGCCTTTACAGAATGTTTCGAGTTCGGCTGTTGCATCCAGTTGGGTGGCATTTTCTTTGGTGGTTTTGATTTGCAGCGCTTCATTGCTGTCGGCAGGATTTTGCCACATGGCCAGGTAGCCGTAAGTATCGGCAGCCAGGGCGGCAGGAGTCAGTGCGCAAAGGATAAGTGTCATTAGTGTTTTTTTCATAATTTGTTCCCTGTTTGTTGGGTATTTGTTGTCATTATAAAGCAAAAGTACTTATTTGATATAAATTTGCTTTTAAAATGAATATTTAGTGTGGCAGATAGATTATAGGCCGTCTGAAATTTCAGACGGCCTTTTGATTATGTTTTAAAGAATATGGCGTAGCTTAGAGGCTTATACACCGTGGCGGTCGAGCCAACGTTCGGCATCAAGCGCGGCTTGGCAGCCGGAAGCTGCGCTGGTGATGGCTTGACGGTAGGTATGGTCTTTGACGTCGCCTGCCGCCCATACGCCTTCGATATTGGTTGCGCCGACATTGTCACCGGTACCGCCTTTGGTTTTCAGATAGCCGGTTTCATCCATATCAAGTTGACCTTTGAAGATATCGGTGTTGGGTTTGTGGCCGATGGCGATGAAAACACCTTTGACGGTGATTTCTTCAGTGTTGCCGTCATTATGTTTCAGGCGTGCACCGGTAACGCCGCTTTCGTCGCCCAAGATTTCATCAACCGAGCTGTTGAGTTTGAGGATGATTTTGCCTTCTTCGACGCGTTGCATCAGTTTGTCCACCATGATTTTTTCGGCACGGAAGCTATCGCGGCGGTGAATCAGGGTAACGGTGTTGGCGATATTGGCAAGGTAGAGTGCTTCTCCCACAGCGGTATTGCCACCGCCGACTACGGCAACATCTTGTTTTTTGTAGAAGAAACCATCGCAAGTTGCACAGGCGGAAACGCCTTTGCCGGCAAAGGTTTCTTCGCTTGGCAAACCTAAATATTTGGCGGATGCGCCGGTGGCAACGATGAGCGCATCGCAGGTGTATTCGCCCATATCGCCTTTGAGGGTAAATGGACGGTTTTGCAAATCAACGGTGTGGATTTGGTCGAAAATCATTTCAGTACCGAAGCGTTCGGCATGAGCTTGGAAACGAGCCATCAGTTCCGGACCTTGTACACCTTCGGCATCGGCAGGCCAGTTGTCCACTTCGGTGGTGGTCATCAGTTGTCCGCCTTGCTCAACGCCGGTAATGATCACAGGGTTGAGATTGGCGCGGGCGGCATAGACGGCGGCAGTATAGCCGGCAGGGCCGGAGCCGAGGATGATGAGTTTATGATGGTTACTCATGATGGTTTCCTTGCTGATAAATGATTGAATTTTGTTGTATCTAAGCTTTCAGATGGCCTGAATTTTACTTGAATTTGCCGCCGTCTGAAATATGTTTGTCGCTTGGGTTTAGTGGCTGTCTTTCCATTGATAGTATTTTGAACCGAGGAAAGAGCCGAGTTTACGCAGGAAAGGCTGGGTAATGATGTTGCTGTGGCGCAGTTGCTCAAAAGGTTTCAGACGGCCGTCATCGCCCATAATGGTTTCAGCAATTGCCAAACCGGCAATGCCGGTAATCGCCATGCCGTGTCCGGAATAGCCTTGGGCGTAGAAAACGGTAGGGGCGAGGCGGCCAAAATGTGGGGCGAGGTTGCGTGTGATGTCGCATTCGCCGCCCCAAGAATGCTCGATTCTGACGTCGGCAAGTTGCGGGAAAACTTTCAACATGTCTTGGCGGACGAGTTCGGTCATGCGGTCAGGGTCGTCGATAAATTCGTTGTCTTTGCCGCCGAAAAGCAGGCGGCCGTCAGCGCTGAGGCGGTAGTAGTCAAGGACGTGGCGGTTGTCGCAGATGGCCATATTGTTGCGGATCAGATCTTTGGCACGCTCGCCCAGAGGCTCGGTGGCGATGATAAAGGTGCTGACTGCAATGGCTTTTTGTTCCAATACTTTGAATTTCGGGTGTAAACCGGCATAAGTATTGACGGCATAAACGAGGTTTTTGCACTCAACGCTGCCATTGGGCGTATGAACCAGCCAGCCGTTATCGCATGGTTCGATACGCGTCATCGGGGATTGCTCAAAAAGTTGTGCGCCTGCATCGGCTGCCGCTTTGGCAATGCCTAGGGTGTAATTGAGCGGGTGTAAGTGGCCGGATAAAGGATCAAATTGCGCGCCTTGATACATATCGCTGGCAAGTTGCTGCTTCAGCGTGGCTTTATCCCAAAGCTGGTAATGGCTTGCGCCATAATGTTTTTGGGCGTATTCGTGCCATTGTTGCAATTCTTCCCAATGCTGAGGACGGACGGCGACGGTAGCGTAGCCGCGTTGCCAATCGCATTGGATGTTGTGTTTTTGAATGCGCGAGTCAACCAGTTCAACGGCTTGCAGAGATTGCTGCCAGAACCATTGGGCCTGTTCCAAACCGACTTGTTTTTCGATTTCTTCCATGCCGCAGGCAAAGTCGCTGATGACTTGTCCGCCGCTTCGGCCTGATGCGCCGAAACCGATACGGGCGGCTTCAAGTACGATGACGTCATGGCCGTTTTCAGCAAGCGGTAGGGTGGTGCATAAGCTGGACAGACCGCCGCCGATAACGCAGGTTTCAGTTTTCAGACGGCCTTCAAGCGTCGGATAAGACGGATGGGGATTGGCCGTGCTGACATAGTAGGAAGGAAGGTATTCTTTGAAGCTGGGATTGATCATGATTTGAGCTTTAGGTTGGTTTTCACTTCATTGAAAATAGGTTTTCAGACGGCCTGGAATGTGGGTTTGGGTTCAGGCCGTCTGAAAGGATAAGATGCAGTTAATAAAACAGGCTGTTCCGACACTTTATCGGACAGCCTGTCTGCATATTAGGCGGCTTTCTCGGCTGCCAATTTTTCTTGGCGGTAGGCTTCGGCAGCCTCGCGTTCCCGTTTGGTTGCCTGACGCATCATCCAGTAGTTAACGACAATAACCAGTGTACCGATGATACCGATCAGGATGGTTGCCAAAACGTTCATCTGAGGGTCAAGGCCGAGTTTGATTTTGGAGAAAATCACTTGTGGCAATGTCGATGAACCCGGGCCTGACAGGAAGGAGGTAATCACCAAGTCGTCCAAAGACAGGGTAATGCCCAAGAGGAAGCCGGAAGCAATCGCAGGGGCAATCAGTGGTAGGGTAATCACGAAGAAAATCTTCAGCGGACGGGCACCCAAGTCCATAGCAGCTTCTTCCAAGGATTGATCCAATTCCACCAAGCGCGAGCGGATAACGACGGTAATGTACGCCATACAAAGTGTGGTGTGGCCGAGGAAGATGGTGAAGAAGCCGCGATCGAAGTAGAGCGATTGCAACAATTCACTGCCTTGCAGGAACATCTGCACCTGAATAATCAACAGCAGCATGGACAAACCGGTAATCACATCAGGCATCACCATAGGCGCGGAAATCATACCGGCAAACAGGGTGCTGCCGCGGAAGCGTTTAATACGCGCCATGGCGTAGCCTGCCAATGTGCCGAGTGCCACGGCGGCAAGCGAGGAAACGATGGCGATACGCAATGACAGCCAGGCCGCTTCCAAGATGGTGTCGTTTTCCATTAATGCGCCGTACCATTTGGTTGAGAAACCGCCCCAAACGGTAACCAGTTTGGATTCATTGAAAGAATAGATGACCAAAACCACCAGCGGAATATAGAGGAATGCCAGCGAGAGCAGGAGCATCAGTTTCAAGAACCAGGATAATTTGGTTTTCTGCATTATTTGCCTCCTTCTTCCAATTCGCGGTTTTCATAGTGCTGGAACAGGGCAATCGGTACAACCAGCAGGGCAACCATGACGACGGCGACGGCAGAAGCCAGCGGCCAGTTGTTTTGGTCGAAGAATGCCTGCCACAATACTTTACCGATCATCAGGTTTTCAGAACCGCCCACCAATTCAGGAATCACAAATTCACCGACGGCTGGAACGAAGACCAGCATAGAGCCTGCGATGATGCCTGTTTTGGATAAAGGCAAGGTAATGGTAAAGAACGATTTGATCGGACCTGCGCCCAAGTCGGAAGCAGCTTCGAGCAGACGGTTGTCCAGTTTTACCAGTTGTGTGTACAGCGGCAAAATCATAAACGGCAGATAGGCGTAAACCATCACCAAATTCAGCGAGAAAGCATTGTAGAACAGGTCTAAAGGCTCGTTGATGATTCCGTATTTGATTAAGAAATTGTTGATGATGCCGTTGTGACCCAATAAGCCCATCCATGCGTAAACACGCAACAGGAAAGAGGTCCAGAAAGGCAGCATGATTGCCAACAGCAGGCCGTTGCGCGCAGCCGGATTGGCGCGTGAAATGGCATAAGCGGTCGGATAACCAATCAACAGGCAGATGATGGTCGTTGTCAGCGCAGTCTTAATTGAAGACCAGTAGGTCATCAGATAGATATTGCTGTTTTCACTGTCGCCAAACGGATTGAGCGTATTCCAAAAGTTTTGGAAGATGTCGGCGTAGTTCTGATAGCTGATGGCAATGTTCAGACGGCCTAAGTCTTCATCAATCGTCGTCAAAGGCGTAAATGGCGGAATGGCGATTTCTTGTTCGGCAAAGCTGATTTTCAAGACGATGGCGAACGGAATCAGAAACAACACAAAGAGCCAGATATACGGCACGGCAATCACTGCACGCTGTCCAGGACGGCGAAACAGTTTCTTTTTTAGTTTTTTAAGGTCCATTGCATTTCCCTCAAATTAACTGTACAGAGGTGTCGGTTGGTTTTCAGGCCAGCTGATGTAGACGGTTTCGTCCCAAGTCGGCGGCGTAATGTTGCGCACATACCAATAAGGTGCGGGAACTTGGCTTTTGACGACACGGCCGTTGGCGAGTTTGATGTGGTAAATCGCGAAGCTGCCCAGATAGGCAATTTCTTTAACCGTGCCTTGGGCCCAGTTGTGCGCGCCCAAGTGTTCTGGTTTTTCTTTATGCAAATCAATGTCTTCAGGGCGGATGCTGATCCAGATTTCATGCTCGTTCGGAACGCCCAGACCGTGGTCGATGCGGACGTGGTTTTCCAAGCCGTCACATTTGACGATAGAGAAATCGGCGCGGTCGTCAATAACGACGCCGTCAAAAATATTGGTTTCGCCGATAAATTCAGCGGTAAAGCGACTGTTAGGGTAGTCGTACACATCGCTAGGTGTGCCGACTTGGCGCAATTGGCCGTCGGACATAATGGCGATGCGGGTAGCCATCGTCATCGCTTCTTCTTGGTCGTGGGTAACCATGATGCAGGTTACGCCGACTTGTTCCAGCGTGTTGACCAATTCCAGTTGGGTTTGTTGGCGCAGTTTTTTATCGAGTGCGCCCAAAGGTTCGTCAAGCAGCAGGATTTTCGGACGTTTTGCCAGGCTGCGCGCCAAAGCGATACGCTGTTGTTGGCCGCCGGAAAGTTGGTGCGGCTTGCGTTTGGCGTATTTGGTCATTTGCACCAGGCGCAACATTTCTTCGACGCGGGCGTCGATTTCGCCTTTAGGCATTTTGTCTTGTTTCAGGCCGAAAGCAATGTTTTGTTCAACACTCATGTGCGGGAATAGAGCATAGCTTTGGAACATCATGTTGATTGGGCGCTCGTACGGAGCAAGCTTGGTAATGTCTTGGCCGTCGAGAATGATTTTGCCCTGATTTGGGCTTTCCATGCCTGCCAACATGCGCAGCAGTGTGGATTTGCCACTGCCTGAGCTGCCCAAAAGGGCAAAGATTTCATGTTGGTAAATGTCCAAGTCGATGTTATCGACAGCGTAATTGTCACCAAACTTTTTCACCAAGCCTTGGATTTGCAAATAAGGTTTGGCTGAAGACGCAGTGGTTGCGGTCATAATGGCAATACTCCAAAAAGAAAGACGAGTACCGGCAAAACGGATTTTCGAATGGGTGATAAAAAGCTGTTTGATTGCTGGCGGGAGTCGGACGGAGGCCGTCTGAAACTCTTGTAAAGCGCACGGGCAGCGTGGATAGAAAGCAGTTTAAGCCTCAGCTTTTGCTCTCGGCAAACTCAATATTATATTAGCCTAAGCCTCATAGGGGCAATATGAAAATGCTTGTAGCGGCTGATTTGAAACAAATAGGAAAGGAAAGGCAGACAGGGGAACAGGATAGCGAAAATGGGTAACGTTGTTTTTCTGCACAAAAGGATTTAATTTATATTTAAATGTCTTAAAAAATAATTCAAGATAGAATAAAATACGCAAATTGCATTAATTTTAATAAAATCGTGCGGATTGCGTTTTATGCGGGCGAGATGGTTTTGTTCTAAATAAAAACTAAATCCGCTATATGAATAAAAAGGGAAAACATGAGCATTAAAGAATGGCCTGAAGGGGAGCGGCCGCGTGAGAAGCTGTTGGAGCGTGGCGCGGCGGCGTTGAGTGATGCGGAGTTGCTGGCGATTTTATTGCGTGTCGGAACACGCGGCATGAGCGCGGTTGATTTGGCGCGTTATTTGTTGAGCGAGTTCGGCAGCTTGGGAAAGCTGATGAGTGCGGATGCCAAAACACTTTCTGCTTGCAAGGGCATGGGTTTGGCGAGCTATACTCAGTTTGCCGTGGTCAAAGAAATCGGACGGCGGATTTTGGGTGAGGATTTGCAGGAGCAGATGGTTTTGTCAAACCCGAAATCGGTTGCGGATTATCTGCGCCTGCATCTGGGGCATGAAAAAATCGAGGTCAGCGTTGCCTTGCTGCTCAACCGTCAAAATCAATTGATTGCGGTACGGGAATTGTCGCGCGGTACGGTGGCGGAAAATACGGTTTATATTCGTGAAATCGTCAAATTGGCATTGGATGAATATGCCGACAGTTTGATTTTGGCGCACAATCATCCGGGCGGTTCGGCAAGGCCGTCTGAATCTGATGTGCAGTTTACAGAGCGTTTGAAACAGGCTTTAAGTTTGGTGGATATTACGCTCTTAGACCATTTTATCGTAACGGCAAAAGAAACCTGTTCTTTGCGCGAACAGGGCTATATGTAAGGATGAATGTTCAGACGGCCTCAGTAAGATAGGTTACCTTACCTTACCAAGGCCGTCTGAAGAATTATTGCGTTACTTCATCGGATGATTCTTCTTTGCTCTTTTCTTTGTCCTTGTCTTTTTTGCCGTCAGGAATGGCAGCATCAATCACTGCCCCCGTTCCTTTAACAACCAATTTTCCGGCAGTCAGGACGGTTGTGGCAGCCAAATCGACAGCAGCGCCTACGACGCAGCCGTTAAGTGTCAGGCAAAGGGCAAGTGCCGGAAGCAAGCGTTTTGTGCATCTCAATGGCTGCATCCGCAGTGTCCTTCGTGATGATGGCCGCATCCGAGTGCTTCTTGCCAAGCATCATCGTCGCCGTCAAATTCTTCGACTTCGTCAAATTCGCCGTTTTCTACCATGCTTACCAGCTCTTCCAAGCTTTCTGCGCCTTCTACCCAAAAGCAGGGAATATCGGGTGGTGTGTCGGGGGCAAGCAGGGCGGCTTGTTGGTCGTGCCAAGCAATCCAATAGCCGTTCTGCGTTTGTACGAATACGGCATCGGGATGAATGGTTTCGTTTTCGGTATTGACCAGCATTCTGGCGGCGATATCGGTTTGAAAAGGTAAGGTTTGCATGATGGTTTGAGAATGTAAGAAAAGAAAGTATTGTAACATGGCAAAAACAAACGCACCGTCTGAGTCAGGCGGTGCGTTTGTGTCTCGGCAACTTGGGGGCGGTCAGTTTAGAGTGTCAGCCGCACCGGGAATGTCATTCCGTCAAGATTATTTGTTGTCGTTAGCCAAAACGAAGCGGTAAATAGCCGCGCCCACTGCTGCGCCGGCAATAGGAGCCAACCAGAACAACCACAGTTGTTCAACAGCCCAGCCGCCTTGGAACAAGGCAACGCCGGTAGAACGTGCAGGGTTAACGGAAGTATTGGTTACAGGAATGCTGATCAAGTGAATCAGGGTCAGGCCCAGGCCAATGGCGATAGGGGCAAAGCCAGCCGGAGCCAGTTTGTCGGTAGAACCCATGATGATGATCAGGAAGAATGCGGTCAGTACGAATTCGATCAGCAAAGCGGCCATCATGTCGTAACCGTTAGGAGAGTGCTCACCGAAACCGTTGCTGGCAAAGCCGGAAGCAACAGCATCAAAACCGGTTTTACCGGAAGCAATCAGATACAGAACGCCTGCAGCGGCAATCGCACCGATAACTTGGGATACGATGTAAGGCAACAGGTCTTTACCGTTGAAACGGCCGCCGATGAAAAGGCCGACGGAAACGGCAGGGTTGAAGTGGCCGCCGGAAATGTGGCCGACGGCGTAAGCCATGGTCAGTACGGTCAAACCGAATGCTAAAGCGACACCGGCAAAGCCAATGCCAAGCTCAGGGTAGGCTGCTGCCAAAACTGCGCTGCCGCAACCGCCGAATACCAGCCAGAAAGTGCCGAAAAATTCTGCAAAATATTTTTTCATTTGTTTTTCCTCGTAAAGGTTGGGGTGTTGCCGAAGGCATGAATCATAATAATATTGCTTCTAATCGAAAAACGGATTTACCTGTTTTTTCCGGTCTTGACAAAAGGCCGTCTGAAAATGGCGACAAATGAATAGGGGTATATCTGGCAGGTCGAGTTTTGTTTATTGAGGCTGGGTTTATTTAATAGCGAAGCAAATGCCGTTAATGCAAAAGCATTTGGTTTTGTTGGTAATATTATTTACAGATTATTTATTTAATCGGAATCTTTGAACTGATTATCTGATAAAAAAGGCCGTCTGAAAGTTTTCAGACGACCTTGATTTTATACAAGGATAAATTAATCCAGATGGTCGCTGCTTTGCGCCAAGATGGTGCGGTTGCCGTTGTTTTCCGCGGGGGAAACAATACCGTCGGCTTCCATTTGGTCAATCAGGCGGGCTGCGCGGTTGTAGCCGATGCGCAGTTGGCGTTGGATATTGGAAATGCTGGCTTTACGCGATTTTAAGACAACGGAAACGGCTTCGTCATACATGGGATCGAGGTCGCTGTCGTTGCTGCGGCTGGTAGCGGTAAAGTCCTCGGTCGAACCGCTGCTTAAAATATCGTCGATATAGTCAGGTGCGCCGAATTGTTTCAGGTATTCCACTACGCGGTGTACTTCATTATCGGATGCGAACGCGCCGTGTACGCGTTGCGGATAGCCGGTGCCGGGCGGCAGGAACAGCATATCGCCTTGACCGAGCAGGTTTTCCGCGCCCATTTGGTCAAGAATCGTTCGGCTGTCGATTTTGCTGGATACTTGGAAGGCAATGCGTGTCGGAATATTGGCTTTAATCAGGCCGGTAATGACATCCACGCTTGGGCGTTGGGTAGCAAGAATCAAATGGATGCCAGCTGCGCGTGCTTTTTGGGCGAGGCGGGCAATCAGTTCTTCAATTTTTTTGCCTGCAGTCATCATTAGGTCGGCAAACTCATCTACCACGACCACGATAAACGGCAGTTTCTCCAATGGTTCAGGATTTTCAGGCGTGAGGCTGAACGGGCTGCCGATTTTTTCGCCACGCGCGGCGGCTTCGGCAATTTTTTGGTTGAAACCGGCAAGGTTGCGCACACCCATAAAGCTCATCAGGCGATAGCGTTTTTCCATTTCGTTGACGCACCAGTTCAGGGCGTTTGCGGCCAGCTTCATATCGGTCACGACGGGGGCGAGCAGGTGCGGAATGCCTTCGTAAATGCTCAGCTCCAGCATTTTCGGGTCAATCATAATCATGCGCACGTCTTCAGGTGTTGCTTTGAAGAGCATGGACAGAATCATGGCGTTCACGCCTACGGACTTACCCGAACCGGTCGTACCGGCAACCAGAAGATGCGGCGCTTTGGCCAAGTCTGTCACAACAGGCTGGCCGGTAATGTCTTGGCCGAGGGCAAGTGTCAGTTTGGATTTGGATTCGGTAAACGCAGGCGAATTGAAGATTTCGCTCAGGCGGATCATTTGGCGTTTTGGATTAGGCAATTCCAAGCCCATGCAGGTTTTGCCGGGGATGGTTTCCACCACGCGGATGGAAGCTACACCAAGCGAGCGCGCCAAGTCTTTTTCAAGGTTCAAAACGGCACTGCCGCGTACGCCGACATCAGGCTCAATCTCATAACGCGTAATGACCGGGCCGGAATAGGAGTCCATCACTTTGACTTTAACTTTGAACTCGGCCAGTTTTTCTTCGATGGTAATGCTGTTTTCCAGCAGCTGTTCTTCAGTTTGCGAGGCGCTTGGGTCAAACTGCGGCGGCAGGAGCAGGGCAGTGGTCGGTAGAAGCGCATCGGTCAGTGTTGCCGAAGTTGGAATAGCTATGCTTGGCGTACTCTCTTGAACGCTTGGTTCTACGCTTTGAACAGGTGTTTCAACGACTGTCTGTGTATATTCAGACGGCCTTGCAATTGTTTCAGCAGGTTCAACGGGTTCAATGGTTTCAACCGCTTGAATAGCTTCTGCTTCCGGTTGTACAGGAGCTTCCGGCTCACCATCGAATTCTGTTTCTTCAACGGCAGATTCACTGATTAAATAATCGCGGATACTGCGTTCGGGTTGGTTGCTGACGTGCGCATTGACTTGCGAATCAAAAATCGGTACCTGGATTTTATGTTCAAAAGCAGGCGGCTCGAGGATATCAATTGGCGCAATTGAGGTTTGGAAAACGGGCGGCTCGGGGATATCGGTTTTAGCCATAGGGACAACCGGTACGGCAGGCGGCTCGACTACGGTTGCGTTTGGCGCGGCAGGTCGGGAGATATAAGGAGATTTTTTAACAGGTGCAGCCGGTTTTGGACGGGACGGCGTTACCGATGCGGCAGGTTGTGGTACAACAGCTTCTGTGGCAGCTTGTTTACGCGCCCATCTTTCGGCGGCTGCTTTGGTATGGCGAACTTGACGGCGCAAGCTGGCAGGACGGCTGATTTGTCCCAAGTTGGCCAAAATTTCGTCATTTTCGATGGTGCGCGGAGAGTAGTCGCGCAATGGGGCGACGGCTGCGGCCAGTTTGTGGCGTGCGGCGGTACGGCGGGCAAGGTTGTCGTGAATATCTTCCGCTTGGATTTCAGAAGGGAATGCCTGCATGGAAGTATAGGGGAGGATGGCTTCTTTTTCGGCGGTTCTTAAGGCCGTCTGAACGGTTTCGATATGCGGAGCATTGGCTTCTGCCACGCGGACATTATTGGCACGCGCCAAGGCACGTTCGCGTGTGCGGCGCAAGATAGGGTCGTTGTAGTCGATGATTTCCATACCTGTCATCGGCAGGGATGAAGCGCGCAACAATGGAGTTTCGACTTCGTCTTTGTAAATTGGCGCATTTTTTTCGGCCAAATGCTCGTTCCATTCTTCAACCGCTGCTTCATGCAGGGAACGTGTGGCTTCTTCTAATGTGATTTCTTCAAAATTGCTGTTTTGCACCAAAGACGGGCTGTATTCGGGAGCTTCCATCTGTGCAAACGGCGTGATTTTAGGAATACGTTCCGGTTTGGCAGATTTGCGGGGTTTAGGCGCAACTTTGATTTCTTCTTCGGTAGCTGCGATGTGTTCCGGCTCTTCGGCCACTGGCTCTGCTGCGTGTTCTTCTGTTTCGGCGCGTTGCATTTTATTGTGTTCGAGCGCGGAAAGCAGGCGGATGCGGGCGATTTTATGATTGTCGGCAGTGCGCTTGTTCATGCTGAACAAACGTTTCAGGCTGTCAAGTTGGTCGGAAAAACCGACCGATCTGTCTTCTTCGTTTATTTCTTGTTCGTCGCCACTGAGTCGGGCCAATTCTTGGCGCCACTTTTGCTCTTGTTTCTGGCGCCACCAGAACAAGCCGGCTATGACAGCCAGCAGAATTAAAGCCAATATTGTCCAAAGCATGCGTCCATCCCCTTAATTAAACGGCAAAGTCCGTTATTCTAACGCTTTTTTCGGGTAAACAAAACCAGCCGAAACAAGCTTTAACGGCAAAGGCAGACAGGATTGTCAAAGCTATGGCTTGAGACGCGTATAATAGGCCGTCTGAACATTTTGCGGATGAGATGATGATTTTTCAAAACGGATGGTTTCCCGTCGGTATCGTGATGGCGGCATGGCCTGTGTTGCTGGTGATTTTTGCTTTGTGCGCAAAGCAGGCATGGGTGTCGGTATCGCAGCATCGTTCCGCTTTTTTGGTGGCTGCCGTGATGTTGCCGCTGGCTTGGAGTTTGAATGCCTCCCCAGAAAGCGGACAACTGGCCGGCATGAGCTATCATTTGCTCGCCTTGAACCTGACGGCTTTAATGCTGGGTACCTCTGCCGCGTTCTGCCTTGGCGTTTTGCTGTTTTTTCCGTATTTGTGGCTTTGGGGCGATTGGCATATGTTCCCTATCAACGCCTTGTCCGTATTGCTTCCGCCTTTGTTGGTGAACTTGGGTTTCCGCCATTGGGTATCGCGTTTGCCTGCCAATATCTTTATCTTTATTTTTCTGAATGGTTTTTGGGCTGCGGCGGTCGGCATGGTGTTTACCGGCGTAATTTTGGTCGGTTTGCTGGATTGGGCGGATGTATTTGATACATCGGTATTGTGGAAAACCGCTTTTCCTGTTTTCTTCTTAATCGCTTGGGCAGAGGCATTTTTGAGCGGTATTTCAACAGCCATTTTTATCGCGCTTAAGCCGCAATGGATTTGTACTTTCGATGACGACAGGTATTTGAAATCCGCGCCTAGGATTTGGCAATAAGATATGAAGGCATCCTTGCTTGGTTTTCAGACGGCCTAATGACCGGATGGACTGTTTTTTGAATTGAATTTTTAACTTGTTATGTTTGCTTATATTTTTCCCATTGTTTGCGGTGCCGCTGTCGGAGCTGTATTGCGTTGGCTGTTTGGCTTGGTGCTGGTGTCTTCTGCGCCTTTTTCTATCGGTACATTGGCGGCAAACTGGCTGGGTGCGTTGCTGATCGGTGTATTGGCGGAACTCTTAACCGATCCGCAATGGCGTTTGCTTTGGATTACCGGCTTTCTCGGCAGCTTGACCACATTTTCAGGTTTTTCAGTAGAAATGGTGGGTTTGATGCAGGCGCAACGTTGGAGTATGGCTTTGATGGCAACCTGTCTGCATGTTTTCGGTTCGTTTAGTTTGACGGCGCTGGGGATTAAATTGGCGCAGATTTGGAAGTAAGTTGTTATTTTTATTTGAAATATAAACTAAAGGCCGTCTGAAAATCTGTTTTCAGACGGCCTTCGGTTTAATCAATTAGGGTTGTACATAGCTTTTTGTGCGCGCTAAATCGGTAATCAACAGTGGATTGTCTTTGCGCATCATATCGATCAGCTCTTGGCAACGTTTGGTTGTTGGATCTTGCCAGAGCCAGTCAAGCTCGGGCTGAGTAAGGCCGACTATCTGCAGAAATTGAACTTCACCGTTTGGTGTTTTGATAGCCGGCAGCTTTGGGTCTGGTGCGAAGGCTACGCCGACGATGGCGGTTTCTGTATCCATTCGTATAGGGCCGTTAGTTGAAGTAAAGTGGTAGGCTTCAAACCAGTTGCCGCTTTCAAAAACGTAACGGCCAAGGTTATTCATCATATTGACTGCCCAATAAGGCTCGTGTTTGGTGTTGTAGTCGGAATCTGGATCCTGATCGTAAGGGGGAGTGCGGAAGGTAAATTCAAATCCCCATTTACTGTAATCTGCACCGGCAAGTTCTGGATTAAAGTAAAGTTCGCTCATGCCGTAGGAAACAATATGGCGATGGAAGGTTTGCTCTTCGCAATCAAAAATGTCGCTATTGTCCAGTGGATCGGTGCCTCCCAACCAATATTTGATTATAGGGCCATAGGAGCGTGGTTTGACATCACCATAAAGTGCTTTAAGCGCAGCATCGATGGCTTCCCAGCCGACAGCCTGATCTTCTTTAAAAGTTTGGCGGTATTCTTGTTCGTTCATTATCTGTTTCCGTGTCGTTGATAATTTGGTCGTAAATTAATTGGTGTGTTTCTTTTAGAATGTGTTGTTTCTAAAAATAAAGCGATTTAAATATGACATCTTATTTACTTTTTTAATCAATGCCAATAGGCAAACAGACGGTTTCTTGACAATAGGTTTTGCCGGATTCGCTTAAGTGTGCCGGTTTGTAGGCGGCAAAGGTGTAGGTCAGGTCTGCGCGGAATGTATCGGGATCGGCTTCGGCGGTGTCGCAGTTGAGGCCGGTGGGAATGTCGAGGGCGATTTTTAGGCCGTCTGCATGATTGAGTTGGCGGCAGAGGGCGGCGATTTCTGCAGGAAGCGCGCCGCTGAAGCCTGTACCGAATATGCCTTCGATAATGATGTCGTAACCGTTTTTCAGACGGCCTTCCAGTTCTTGTACGGATATCAATTCAATATGAGGTAAACCGTTGAGGCGTTCGCGATTGGTTTGAGCCAAGGGGGAGAGGTTTTCTTCGAGTGAAAACAGAATATCGATGTGCCAACCTTGCGCCTGCATATATCTTGCCATGACTAAGCTGTCGCCGCCGTTGTTGCCTTTGCCGCAAACGATCAGGGCGCGTCCGGCTTGAGGGTGACGCTGCATGAGGTCTCGGGCGGCTGAGCTGCCGGCATTTTCCATCAGTTGGTCGAAGCTTGTGCCTTTATTGACGGCTGCTTGTTCGCGTTCGCGCATCTGGGCGGCGGTATAGACTTTCATGATCGGCTCTCTTTGCAGGAAGTTATTTATCGGCGGTATTCATCAGGCGCAAGGCTTTCAGACGGCCTATTTCTTTTTGATATTCCACCAGTCCGATAAATGTGCCGTCTCGGCTGTACACACGGATGGGCTGTTCGGCGGAAATGTCTTCGGTAAACTGGGGGCGTTGGCCGTATTTGAGCATGGTAACGGCGTAGTCGTTTAACTCCAGTTTGGGGAAATGTTGTACCAAGACATCGCAAGGCAGCAGCAGGGCATCGCGTTCGGCTTCGTCCAATTCTGCCAAGGCTTCGAGCGTGTGGCTTTGGGCAATGGTAAAGCCTGCGGTTTCGGTACGGCGCAGGGCGGTCAGGTGGGCAAATGTGCCGATATGTTTGGCGATGTCTTCGCTGAGGGTGCGGATGTAGGTACCCTTGCTGCAACGTACGTCTATCACGGCTTTGGGTGCATCAAATTCAGTGATATCAATGGAGTAAATGGTGATGTCGCGCGCTTTGCGTTCGATAACGATGCCTTTGCGTGCGTATTCGTACAGCGGTTTGCCTTCGTGCTTGAGGGCGGAAAACATAGGTGGCACTTGGCGGATATCGCCCGTTAATGCTTGGCAGGCCGTCTGAAATTCGGACAATGAAATATCGGCGCGTGCGGTGGCGATGATTTCGCCTTCTGCATCGCCCGTACTGCTGGCTTCGCCCAGTTTCAGCGTGGCGGTATAGGCTTTGTCGGCATCAATCAGATATTGGGCAAACTTGGTCGCTTCGCCGAAGCAAACAGGCAGAAGCCCTGTGGCCAAAGGGTCAAGTACGCCGGTATGCCCGGCTTTTTCGGCACGGAACAACCGCCGCGCTTTTTGCAGGGCGGTGTTGCTGGAAAGGCCTTCAGGTTTGTCGAGGAGAAGAACGCCGTTGACCGGGCGTTTGGTGGGTTTGGCTGTCATAGCGTTTTTTTAAGGAACATGCCGTCTGAAAAAAGAGTTTTATATTTTCAGACGGCATTTTATTATCAGTTGAACCATTTAAAGCGATAAGTTGTCCGCTTGATTTTTATAAATGGAAATGAAGAAACTTCAGAAACCTCTACAGATTTTGGTTGCATGGTTTGCTTTGCCAATGTTGCGGTTACCGTTACACTTTTGAAAAGTTGGTCTGCATCTATCAGTTCTTTCGTAGTTACCTTATCTGTTTTCAAGAAGCTTTCGTTGCCGATATCAGCAGTCTGATCTATATTAACTTGAGATTGGTATCGTAATGTTATCTCTTGATCAGTCTGATTTATCAATTGATAAGAACTTGTTTGAATATACGGCATGCCTAAGATAGAAAAATTTTTCTGAGATGGTGCAGGTAGTTTGTCAGGGTTAATATCCGCCCAAAGCCATATCCAGTAACTCCATGGATTGTCCATCTTTTTTTGTTTTATGGCATTTTGTATTTCTAGATTGTTTAATTCCTCCAAGTCATCTTTACTAATACTTTTCTTCTCAAGGCTTATTTTCTTTGATTGAGTGTAAAAATCTTTCCAGTTGATAATATCAACAGCTTGTCCTGATTGATTAATTAGTAAAACAAGGGGTGGCAGAGTTTGTGAAGAGAGTACATCTTCTTCGCTAGGTTTGTAATCATTGATAGAAATAATATTACGGTTGCCGTAAGACAGTACAAAGTTGCTTATTCCCCGTTTGGTTAATTGAATGAAATACCTATACTCTATCACGTTGGATGAAACATCATTTGTTTCTGTCACGCCAGATGGAATATCAGTTATCTCTGTTACTTCGGCTTTATTTTGCTTCCAATTAAAAGATAAAGGCGTGGAAAAGGCATAGGACGCTGTTGCAAATAAAATAGATACAAGCCATTTTTTCATCATAGATTTCTTAATCTTCAACCGGTTTTTCCGCCGCCACTTGGTCGATCAGGCTGGAAATGCTCATGCCGCGTTCGAGTGATTCGTCGTATTTGAAGTGCAGCTCGGGCGTTTTGAAGAGTTTGATGCGTTTGGCCAATTCGCTGCGCAAATGGCCTTTGGCGTGTTCCAAAGCTTCTTCGGTGATGTCGCGTGTGCTGTCGTCGAGGACGGTGTAGAACACGGTCGCGTGGCTGTAATCGCGGGTAACTTCGACTTCGTTGATGGTGATGAAGCCTGCGCGCGGATCTTTCAGACCGGTGCGGACGAGTTCGGCCAGTTCGCGCATGATTTGTTCTTTGACACGGTCTTGGCGGGCGTAGCCGCGTTGGGGTTTTCTCATGGTTTTCCTTGATGTATGACAGGCTGTCGTTTTCAGACGGCCTGCGGTTTGGATTTTGAACAGCTGCCTATTATAACGGAGCGCGGTTTATTGTGCTTGAACCGAGAAAGGCATATCGATTTTTTGCCATTGCGCGCTTTCGTAGTCCAGCGCATCGGCGATGAGGGGGTGTTGCTCCAGCCATTGGGCGTTGATGCGCAAGATAAAGCTGTGGTTGTTTTCATCGATGCGAAGCTGGGTTTGCGGCGGTAAATCGAGCGGCAGGCGCGAGCGGCAGAAGAGGGCGGCCAGGCGCAGGGACAATACGGCACACCACATGATTTCGTTGCTACCAATAATGTCCGCCATTTTCTTAAGGTCGCCGCGATGGCCGATAACCAGTTGCGCCAAAATGGTTTGCTCTTTGCGTGAGAAGCCCGGCATATCGGCGTTTTCGAGAATGTAGGCGGAGTGTTTGTGATAACCGGTATGGGCAATATCCAAGCCGATTTCATGCAGACGGCCTGCGCGGCTGAGGTATTGGTTCCACAGGGCAAGCTCTTGAACGGTTACGTTTTTGGCGTGGCACAGGCTGTTCATGAAGGCTTGCGCGGTATCGGCAACGCGTTTGGCTTGGTTGAGGCTGACGTGGTAGCGTTTTTGGAACTCTGCCGTTGTCTGCTCGCGCATGTCGACATTGAGGCTGCGGCCGATTAAGTCGTAGAACACGCCGTCGCGGAGGGCGGCTTCGGTAACGGTCATTTTGGTCAGCGAGAGTTCTTCAAAAGCGGCCATCATCACGGCCAATCCGCCTGCAAAAACTTCGATGCGTTCAGGTTTGAGGTTTTCAAATTTGGCTTTTTTAACCGAACCGGCTTCGATAATCCTATCGGCAAGATAACGCATGCCTTGGGCAGTAATGTCGGCTTCTTGCGGCAATTCGGCCGCCAAAACGTCGCGTATGGATTTTGCCGAACCGGACGTGCCGATGGCGAAATCCCAACCAGTACGCTTCATCAGTTTGCTGATGCGTTGGATTTCGATACGCGCGGCGGAAACGGCGGCTTGGAAATCTTTGGCGGTTACTTTGTTTTGGAAGAAGCGCATGCTGTACGTTACGCAGCCCAAAGGCAGGCTTTCTGTGGTCAGCGGTTGCAAATCCGAGCCGATGACAAATTCGGTCGAACCGCCGCCAATGTCGATAACCAGCATTTTGTCGCCTTTGGGCGGCAGGGTATGCACTACGCCGGTGTAAATCAGACGCGCTTCTTCGCGGCCGGCAATCACTTCAATGGGAAAACCCAGTGCCGCTTCGGCACGGGGTAGGAATTGGGCGATGTTTTTGGCAACGCGGAAAGTATTGGTGGCCACCACACGCACGTTTTCAGGCTGGAATCCGCGCAGGCGTTCGCCAAATTTTGCCAAGCATTCCAAGGCTTGTTCTTGAGAGGCTTCGCTCAGGTTTTTTTGTTCGTCCAAGCCGGCGGCAAAGCGAACCATTTGTTTGAACGAGTCGATGACTTTCAGCTGGCCGTTGTTGTTTTCACAAATTTGCAGGCGGAAACTGTTGGAACCCAAGTCGACGGAGGCTAAAACGTTGGCGGGAGTGGTGGTCATAAAAAATACCGGTTGATTAGAAAAACCTAAATGTTACTTGAGGCTGTATCACTTGACAATAAAAGGTATACAGCTCTTTGATTCTGCTCATAGATGTATTTTATAATGCCGATTTTAAGCCAATATATCAAAGGCTGTCTGAACTTTTCAGACGGCCTAAAAAGAGAAAACACATGAAATCGGAAAACCAAGATTCCTTATTTTTATCGCGCCGCCGCCTGTTGCAAGTCGGCGGAGCCATGCTTTTGACGCCTGCGACCGCATGGTCTGGGGCGCAACGTGAAGAAACGCTGGCCGATGATGTGGCTTCCGTGATGCGCAGCTCAATCAATAGCGCCAGCCCTGCGCGGCTGGTGTTTGCCGATTCGAGGGAAGGGGAACGTTGGTTGGCGGCGATGTCTTCCCGATTGGCACGCTTTATTCCCGATGAGGGCGAGCGCCGCCGTCTGTTGGTCAATATTCAATACGAAAGCAGCCGGGCCGGACTCAATACTCAAGTGATTTTGGGCTTGATTGAAGTGGAAAGTGCGTTTCGCCAATATGCGATTAGCGGCGTGGGCGCGCGCGGTTTGATGCAGGTGATGCCGTTTTGGAAAAACTATATCGGCAATCCGTCGCACAACCTTTTCGATATCCGCACCAATCTGCGCTATGGCTGCACCATTCTGCGCCATTACAACAATATCGAAAAAGGCAATATTGTCCGCGCTTTGGCAAGGTTTAACGGCAGCTTGGGCAGTAACAAATATCCGAATGCCGTGTTAGGCGCGTGGCGAAATAGATGGCAGTGGGGTTGATTCGGGATAAATGGGATAGGGCAGATGTTGCGTGATGCTGGTTTTCAGTTGAAACCGTTTTATACCGATGAAGCAGGTTTGCGATAAACGGCTTGCGATTTGACCCCATGCAATTCCTTTGAATCCTGTATAATCGAAAAATCTGTTAATTCACACTTTCAGACGGCCTTTCTCAAACTTGAGGCCGTCTGAAACACTATTTATGGCAAGAGATAACCGCATTCAAATGTTTCCGCACGAGTGGCGTGCCAGTACCACACTTTCCGGCGTTTACGCACTGCGTATGTTGGGGATGTTTTTGGTGTTGCCTGTTTTGGCGATGTATGCCGCTTCGTTGCCCGGCGCAGAAAACAATAAAGCGCTGGTCGGTATGGCGATGGGTATTTACGGGTTGACACAGGCTTTGCTGCAACTGCCTTTGGGCATAGCTTCCGATAAGTTCGGCCGTAAAAAAGTGATTTATGCCGGCCTGATTGTGTTTGCGGCGGGTAGTTTTTTGGCCGCAGTTGCCGACAGCCTGCAGATGTTGGTTGCCGCGCGTGCCATTCAAGGCGCGGGTGCCGTCAGTGCGGCGGTAACGGCTTTGCTGGCGGATTTGACCCGTAATGAAGTGCGGACGCGTGCGATGGCGATGATCGGCCTGAGTATCGGCTTGACCTTCTCCGTCAGCCTAGTGCTTGCGCCGATGATTGCCAGCTTTATCGGCGTATCCGGCCTGTTTGCGCTGACCGGTATTCTGACTGTAATCAGTATCGGAGTGGTTGCTTGGATGACCCCTGATCCCGAAGTGTCAAAAATGCACGAAGATACGCAGGCGCAGCCTTCGCGTATGGGCGAGGTATTGAAAAACCGCCAACTGCTCAATCTCGACTTCGGTATTTTTGCCTTGCATGCGGCGCAAATGGCTTTATTTACTGCATTGCCGTTTGCCATGACGCAGTTGGGTTTGGAAAAAATCCATCACTGGCAAGTTTATCTGCCGTCAACCATTACCGGCCTGATTATTATGGTGCCGCTGATTATCGTCGGCGAAACGCGCAACAAGCTCAAACAAGTGTTTATCCTTGGTATCGTCTGCATTGCCGCGGCGCAAATCGGTTTGCTGTTTGGCATGCACTCGGTCTGGTTGATTACCGCTTATCTGATTGTTTACTTTATTGGTTTCAATGTATTGGAAGCCAGCCTGCCGTCTATGGTATCGAAAATCGCTCCGTCCGATTTGAAAGGCACTGCGATGGGCGTGTATAACACCATGCAGTCGGTCGGCTTATTTGTCGGCGGCGCAACCGGTGGTTTATTGTTCCAAAAATACGGTTTTGTAGGCGTATTTGCCTTTTGTAGCGTATTGATGTTGTTGTGGCTGGTATTGGCAGTCATTTCGCCGGCACCGAAACCTGTCAAAAACCTCAGCTATCCGCTTAACGCCGAATGGCAACAAAATTCGGATCTGCTCTACCAAAAATTGACCGAAATTGAAGGCGTTGAAAGCATCAGCTTTAGCGCAGATAAACAAACCATTTATATCAAGGCCTTGCAAAAAGGATTCGACCAAGAGGCCGCCGAAAAAATTATCACAGGAGTGTAAAATGTCATTGAATAAAGTTATCCTCATCGGCCGTCTCGGCCGCGACCCGGAAGTCCGCTATATGCCCAACGGCGAGGCCGTCTGTAACTTCAGCGTTGCCACCAGCGAAACGTGGAACGACCGTAACGGCCAACGCGTAGAACGTACCGAATGGCACAACATCACCATGTACCGCAAACTCGCCGAAATCGCCGGTCAATACCTGCGTAAAGGCAGCCAAGTGTACCTGGAAGGCCGTATCCAAAGCCGTAAATACCAAGGCAAAGACGGCATTGAGCGCACTGCTTACGACATCATAGCCAACGAAATGAAAATGCTTGGCGGCCGCAACGACAACAGCGGCGGCGCACCATACGATGACGGCTACAACCAAGGCGGTCATTCAAGCCAAAGCAGTTACCAACAAGCGCCACAACAGCAATACCAATCTGCCCCGGCGCAAGAACCCCCAGCCGCCCCAGCCCGTCGTCCTGCCCCGGCACAACCGACCGCTCCGGTTGATGATATCGACGACGATATTCCGTTTTGAATTCTATATACTTGAATTTTGTAAAAAATAAATCATTAAAACCGAGAGAAACCTTATATAGCAAGGTTTCTCTTTTTTTTACACATATTTTTACTTTTGTTATCTTCTTTGTTAGTATTTATATATATTAACTCTGTAAATTTAGTAGATATGTATAGACTAGAAACAATCTTGTTTTCAAATGGAGAACGCTTTTCCCTGTTAGTTAATGAGAAAACTGGGATACCTGATTTTTATTCAACACTATGGGTAACAGTAGAACTACGTAATCAATCCGCAGTAAATACCATTAGAAATAAACTAGGAACCATACAATGGCTAATGAACTGGGAAAAAGAGAATAATCTTGTTATTAGTGATCTAATTCATAAAGAGATACTCTTAACAGAAAATCAATTAGAATCTCTTATTCAACATATGAGACTAAATGTAAAAAAGCAAAAAAATGTAATTAGTACAAAAAAAAGTGTGTCAATGAAAGGTCGAACTCAATTTATTGATATTTACTCGTCTGTATCCCTTAGTCACCAATATAATAGGCTAACAACACTTTCAGAATACATATTATTTCTATCTAAAGTAATTAATGTATCTAACGAATATATCGAAAAATTGACGAAACTAATTAAGTTAATTAAAGAGTCAAAACCTAAAAATCATAAACCATTATCCATAGAAAGTGAGCTACCTGATGGAGTGTTAGATGAGTTTATGTCTATTGCGAACTTTTCTAATCCTAATAATCCATTTCAAGATATTGGAATCAGAAAAAGAAACCATTTAATGTTTATCTTATTAAAGGAATTAGGGATTAGAAGAGGAGAACTATTATCAATTCAAATCCCTTTTATTGATATAGGAACAGTTAAATCCTCAATCACAATTAGACGAACGCATGATGATAAATTTGACACAAGAAAGAAACAAGCTGTAAGTAAAACGAAAGAGAGACGTCTTCCTATTTCGCAGAAAATAGCTCAACTTATTGATGATTACATTATGAATTATCGTTCTAAAATTCCACAGGCAAATACACATCCATATTTATTTGTTACTCATCGAAAAGGAAAAACTCAAGGATGTCCAATTAGTACAAGTTCTTTTGATAATGTTATTGTACCAGCAATGAAAAAAGTAGATCCTAAGTTCTCTATCATTCACCCACATATTTTCCGTCATGAATGGAACTTAGATTTTTCACGAAAGGTGGATGAAAATAATCAAAATGTAAATCATGATTCTTCTCATAAAGATTTTATTTCTCCCGAAAAAGAAGCAAAGATGAGACAACATCTTATGGGACATACATCAGAAAAATCCGGGAATGTTTATAATCAACGTTATATTAGAGAAAAAGCAAACAAAATATTATTAGATCTTCAAATTGAGTTCCAAAAAAAAGTTGATAATTATGAGTCAGAATAAACGTTTTAGACAGTCAAGAGATGGGTATGCATTTGATGAAAATGAAAACTTTTGGCGTATAGGCAAAGACAAAACAATTAACTTTTCTCAACCCATATTAAATATAAATAAAAAAACATTAGACGGGTTTAGAAAAACATTAGCAATATATGCCGAAAAATACTCAAGTTATCACGTATCTCACATGTATCAACAGTTTCAACGATTAGTAATTTCAACTAATTTAGAAATCATTAATGTGTCAATAATCTTGGATTGGAAAAATAAACTAGGAAAAGAGCATGAATGGTATTTAGGAGCATTAAAGGGTTTTTTACTGTCATGGCATGAGTATGGCTATTATGGAGTTGATAAATCTGTTGTGTCGTTGCTAGAAAGCTTTACGTTGACTGGAAATGATAAAGGTAAATCGGTCATAATGAGATGCCCTTATACAGGAGCATTTACCGAAAATGAAATTTTGGCTTTAATGGCTGAACTAGCTAGACTTTGGAGAGAAGATCTTATTTCATTTGAAACATACGCATATATTCACTTACTTCAAGCTACAGCTAGAAGACCCATTCAAATACGCCATTTAAAATTTGAAGACCTAAGAAAGGAAATCTCTCAAGGAACATGGAATTATTTTCTACATATCCCTAGTGCAAAAAAAAGAGGAGGATTATTTAGAGAAACGCTTAAAAAACTTGCTATCACAGAGGACTTATATTTAATTCTCCTAAACTTTATAGAATATCAATATAAGAAATTGCTTAGTCTGGTTGATGAAACCTTTATTTCTGGTTATAAAATGAAATTACCAGTGTTTATTGATTGGAGTTGTTTGAAGAAGAATATCAAAAATAGGAATTTTGATCTTTCATTATTAAACAAAGATATTTTTCATTATTCAGCTTCTTCATTGGAGCAAAATACATTACGAAAATTCTGTATACATCAAAAAGCTGTTTCAGAGCGAACAGGTGAAATCATTCATGTTAATGCAAGACGTTTTCGTCATACAAGGGGAACGAATCTAGGAAGAAAAGGAGTTGGAGCAACGATTATAGCAGAACTCCTAGATCACACAGATACACAGAACGTCAAAGTCTATACTGAAAATACAGCTGATACAGTGCAATACATTGATCGTGTTATAGGTGCTGAAATGGGAAAACTCGCTCAAGCCTTTACAGGTAAAATTATTTCTAACTTAAATGAAAGTGAGAGAGGGTACGATCCAACATCTTTAATAACCAATAACGGAATAGATACGATAGGTGCTTGTGGAACAAATGATTTTTGTTTAACTGGCTATGAAACTTGTTATTTATGTCCTAAGTTTAGACCACTCATTGATGGCCCTCATCAACAAATCTTAAATAAGTTGTATGAAGAAAAGGAAGAACGTTTAAAACAAACTAAAAGTATAGATTATGCATCATCCAAAGATCGTATTATTTTAGCTGTTGAATATGTTGTTCAAGCTTGCAATGATATGAAAAGAACTATGGGAAGCCACTGATTATGAATAATCAAATTTTTACTCCAAAAGATAATAATCCTAAATATAATTTAGAGCAATTTATTAATTTCAGTAAAAATCAGCTTACTATCTTTGGAAATGATTGCTGGGAAAACAACCAATGGAAAACAACATTCAGCATTTATCGAGTTCAGGTTCGTTTTTCCACAGAAAGAATTAAATCTACAGCTTATAAATATGAGCCATTAGCTGCACCATTCATTGAATTTGCCAAAGCCTATATTCGTTATACTTATTCTCTAAATCCCATTCGTAATTTAGCCAGACATATTGAATCTTTACGTATAGTTGAAATGGCTCTCTATAATATTAAAGGAAAGGCTGACATACTTCAGCTTGATTATTTAGTTATTCATGAAGTAGAAAATATCGTATCAAAAAAATATAAAAAAGGTACGAAATCAGTCAATAAATTAGGTTATCAAATTCAAAAATTATTTGATTTTTGTAGAGAAAATCAAATTACATCTCGACTACCTTTATGGGAAAATCCTTATAAACGTCCTAGAGATTTGACTATATTACTGGATGAAAAAGGAAAAGAATACCGTTCAAGTAAAATGCCAACTGATGAAGAAATGATGCTGGTTGCTAAACTCTTTCATGATGCCCCCAATTTAGACAAAGAAACTGAATATTATACAGCTGTTATGGCTCTACTTATGGTCGCTCCATCTCGTTGTTCTGAGTTGATGTCTTTATCTGTTAATTGCTTAGAATGGGAAGAAGATAGCTTAGGAAATAAGCAATTAGGTATTCGATGGATACCAGCAAAAAATGGTAAAGAGGGATTAAAATGGGTTCCTAGCTGTATGCAAGATATTGTTGTTGAAGCGGTTAAACGTTTAACAAATATAAGCTCTTTGGCTAGAGAGGTTGCTAAATTTGCAGAAGAAAACCCTAATATATTGATGTTATCCAATAAAGAGCTTGCACCATCCCATTCTTTATACCAAAAGCATTTGACTAAAAGAGAAATTGCTGAAGTGTTAGATATTGATTCCAAAAATATCTGTAATACTAAATGGTTTAAAAATTTAATAAGTGAAAACGATGGAATTATAACTTATGAGATACTAGGGAAATTTTTGTATAAGAAATACACATCAAAATTTAATAATTGGCCTTATGTTGATAAACATAAAAGCGTGAAGGTTTCTGAGGCTTTGTTATTATTCAGAGAAAATGAATTTCATGATGATTTTTCCCCTAAAAGTTTTTCTTTTGTGTTACCAACGGTGAATCAAATTAATGATAGATTTTGCTATTCTGAAACTCGCCCTAAAACATCATTATGGGAAAAGCATTGTATAGGCACATCCAAAGGAGAATTTATAAGATTGCCATCACACAATGCAAGACATTGGTTAAGCACAAAAGCTGAACGAGGTGGAATGGATGAGTTAACTTTAGCTAACTGGGCAGGAAGAGCTAGAGTTGCAGATAACAAAGCTTATGATCACAGAACAGAAGAAGAAAAAAGCGAGTTGGCTCGAGATTTACTCATTTCGGAGGATATTTCAATATTAGATAAAATTCATTTAAATCTTCCTGTTACCTATGAAGACTTAGGAAAAGATAGAATCGGAATAGCAACCGTAACAGAAATAGGCATTTGCGAACATGATTATGCGATGTCTCCATGTTCTCGTCACGGTGATTGTGAAACATGTAAAGAGCTTCTTTGTATTAAGGGTTTAGAGTCTTCTTTAGGAATTTTAAAACAACGCGAGATTCAACTAACAGAGCAATTAAGTAAAGCGAAAGAACACCATAGAATAGGTGTTTTTGGAGCAGATCGTTGGATAAGTAACCTATGGTGGAGATTAACACATATAAAAACTAAAATTAAATTCTTAGAAAATAGTGAAATCCCAAATGGATCGTTATTACGAATGCCTGATGAGTATGACCCTTCTCCAGTTAAATTAGCTTTACAAGAAAAAGGAATGGATATAGATATTCAAAAACCAGAAACAGCTAAATTAGACGATGAGTTATATAGACTAATGGAGTTATAGTATGCCAAAAATTCTTGTTACAGAAGAAAATTTAGAAGATATCATCATGATGATTAAGACTTGGGAAGATAAACTAACATGGGATTTACTTTGTTCTAAAGTTTCAGAATTATTGAATATTAAAAGCATTGAAAGACAATCGCTAGCTAATTACCCAGATATACAGGAAGCATTTAGCAAACAAAAACAAAAGCTTAAAGAAAAGGCAAAAGCTAATCCAGAACCGAATGTAACAATGGATTATCTGCAAAAGCAAGTTAAGAATTTAAAAGCTCAAGTACAACGTTTGGAAGAAATTAATGAGCGATATAAACAGCAATTTATTGTATGGCAATATAATGCATATATGCATGGTATGACCCAAGTTACTTTAAATAAGCCTCTTATTGCTGTTAACCGTCAACGTAGGTAATTTATAGGATGTAAGGTAAATTATTTTTACTATAGTAGTCTCTACAAAAGATCGTCTGAAAATCAATTTTCAGACAATCTCTTCACACCTATTAAACTTCTTGATGGGTAGAGTAGAAAACAATTTTCGTCAACATCTACTTCTTCTGGCCGGAGAGATACAGCAGTTTAATGGCGCGTCAAACACTATTGTACTGAACTACTTTCTGCTCAAGCCCGCACCCCAACTTGCAGCAGTTTCCACTAAATCTTTATTTTGTTAACAATATGGATTTGCTCAGCCTCGCTCACGTCTTGCCTAGGCGCACGCCCATATCAAACCCTTCTTTCACAATATCTGCCCAACGATCGTCCACCACGATTTCCAAGCAGGTTTTCGGGTATTGGTTCAAAATCGGCTTTAATTTTGGATACAACACGGCTTCTGCTGCCATCGCCGGGGCGTTGATGCGAATCAATCCCGATGGCGTATTCAAAAAATCATTTAAATGCATCGACCTCGTGGTTAATCGCTTGATAAAGCGGCAAAAGCTGTTCAAAAAGCTGTTGTCCCGCTTCGGTTAGCGATACATTGCGTGTTGTACGGTTGAATAGTCGTAGGTTTAGCCGTGTCTCTAAATTTTTCATGCTATGGCATAAGGCTGAGGAAGAAATTCCCAATAGCGGTCCTGCTTTCACAAAACTAAACCTAATTTATCTCAATAAAGATACGTTCTAAAATGACCGCACTTCTAGCCTTTCAGTACCTCTACCAACGCCTTAAACAACAGCGAGTTTTGGCGACGGCTTGGATAGTAAAGATGATAGCCTTCATAACTCATTGCGTAGTCATTTAAAACCTCTACTACTTCCCCACGTTCTAGCTCTTTTGCCATTCGATCTTTAGGCATTAATGCTAAACCTAAATGGGAAAGGCACGCTTTTTTCGCCAGAAAATTATTATTAACTACCAATCTTCCCGAAGGGGTAAATTTAATCACCTCTTTTGTTTCAGGCGAACGAAATTCCCACACGAAAATCCCTTCGGAAGTCGGCATACGTACACATAAACATTTATGTTTGACTAAATCGCTAATTGTTTGAGGCGTACCATTTTTCTCTAAATATTGCGGGGTTGCCATTAGTGCCATTTGCATATCATCGTAAATCCGCACGGCGATCATATCCTGATCCACTTCTCTGCCTAAACGAATTCCCGCATCAAAGCGCCCAGCAACAATATCGGTAAATTTCATATCGCTCGTTAGTTCTAATTTAACTTCGGGATATTTTTCCATAAAAACCAATAATTTATCCCAAATGGCATACATAAAAGAATGATCTGCGCCATTAATACGTAACGTGCCGTTTAAAGTATCTCGAAAGGTACTTAATTCATTCACATTGTCTTCAATGCTTTCAAATAGCGGATAAAGTCGTTTAAAAAGCTGTTCTCCCGCTTCAGTCGTTGCAACACTTCTCGTGGTTCGATTAAACAGTTTAATTTTGAGTTGTTCTTCCAATTTACGCATCGAGTGGCTTAGCGCCGATGTGGAAACGCCCAAACGTGCCGCCGCTTTGGTAAAACTGCCTGTTTGCGCCACGACAATAAAACTACGCAATTCGTTCATATTGTCAATCATCTTAAAATCCCTTGATTGTTGAATTTTGTTTAAAAGCGTATCAACTTTTTCCCTACTAATCAAAACAATCTTTCTCATCTACAATGCGCTCATTCAAATCAAACAGGAGCAAAAAAATGAAATCAGTAAAATTAAACAACGGACTAGAAATGCCAATGGTGGGTTTTGGCGTTTATCAAGTAAGCGATGAAGAAACTGAAAAAGCGGTATTAGAGGCATTAAAAGCAGGCTATCGTTTATTAGACACCGCTGCCGTTTATGGCAACGAAGCAGGCGTTGGACGTGCGATTAAAGCAAGCGATATTCCACGTGAAGAAATCTTCGTTACGACAAAATTATGGATTCAACGTGAAAATGGCTACGAAAATACCAAAAAAGCGCTTGAAGATTCACTAACTCGCTTAGGTTTGGACTATGTGGATTTATATTTAATGCACCAACCGTTTGGCGACGTCCACGAGCAATGGCGTGCGATGGAAGATTTATATAAAGCCGGCAAAGCCCGTGCTATCGGTGTGAGCAATTTCCATATGGATCGCTTAATGGATTTAATCACTTGCCACGAAATTGTGCCAGCGGTCAATCAAATTGAAACGCACCCGTTCTATCAGCGTGATGCGGAAATTGCTTTCCATAAAGAACTCGGCATTTTGCAACAAGCGTGGGCGCCACTTGCGGAAGGCAAGTTTGAGATTTTCAGCAACCCGATTTTAACCCAAATTGCCCAAAAACACGGCAAATCGGTAGCACAAGTGGTCTTGCGTTGGCTTAATCAACGTGGCGTGGCGATTATCCCGAAATCAGTCAAAGTAGAACGTATGCTCGAAAACCGTGATATTTTCGGTTTTGAATTGGAGGCGCAAGATTTAGCAGACATCGCCACCTTGAACCGTGATGAAATCATCTTCGATCATCGTGATCCAAAAATGATTGAGTGGCTAGCTCAAGCTCGAGGCTAATTTTAATCCTAATGGAGGAATACATTATGAAACTAAACTCATCAATCAAACTTGTACACACAGCATTATTAGTTATGACATCGGGCTTTACCGCATCAGCATTAGCAAGCCAAGATCCGATTCAAGCCGGCAATGGCATCGCAGTGGTAAATACGAAAGCGGGTGAAATTCAAGGTTATATTCATAACGATATTTTAACGTATAAAGGCATTCCATATGCTACGGCGGAACGTTTTATGCCACCGCAAAAAGTGGAGAATTGGCAAGGGACAAAATTGGCGTTGACCTATGGTGATGTGTGTCCGCAAGTTTCGATGGGAGGACGTTCATTCTTTTTTGCAGGCCCTGAAATGACTGAAAGTGAACAATGCCTAAATTTAAACGTATGGGCGCCGAATAATGATGGGAAAAAACGTGCGGTAATGGTATGGATTCATGGTGGTGGCTTCCAAGCTGGAGCATCTAACGATTTACACAGCTATGACGGGGAGAATTTAGCTCGCTCGGGTGATGTCGTCGTGGTTTCGGTTAATCATCGTTTGAATGCGATGGGGCATTTGGATTTATCTGCTTACGGAGAACAATACAAATATTCGGCAAATTTAGGCGTACAAGATTTAGTGGCCTCATTGGAATGGGTTAAAGAGAATATTGATAAATTTGGTGGTGATCCGGCAAATGTGACCATTTTCGGTGAAAGTGGCGGTGGTGCAAAAGTGCTGACTTTAATGGGAACGCCGGCAGCCAAAGGTTTATTTAGTAAAGCGATTGTTGAAAGCGGTGCATTGGAAAAAATGGGGATGACACTTACCTCACCAAAAGTAGGCCAACGCGTAGCAGAATTAACACTTGCTAATTTGGGCGTAAAACCGACCGCACTTGAGAAACTCAAATCGTTCACGCCGGCACAAATTAACGAGGCAGCAAATAAAGCCCTAAAACAAACAGCAGAAGAACAAAAACTGACGCCTGTTCGCGGACAGGGTTACGGTTTATCTTGGGCACCAACAATGGATAGCGATTATATTCCACAAGAACCAGTGGGGGAAAAATACCCGGAATTATCTAAAGATATTCCTCTTTTGATTGGCTCTAACTTAACAGAATGGGAAAGTTTTCCGTTACAACTGGATGTCGCCAATACACAAAAAGATAACCGTTTTACTTGGACTGACTCACAAGTACAGGACAAACTAAAAGCGAAATATGGCGATAAAGCCGCAGATATCGTTTCTGCATTTCGTGAAGCCTATCCGGAGCGCCGTTTAGCTGATGCACTTTATGTAGACAGTTTCTTACGCGCACCAGCATTAAAAACCGCAAGCTTAAAAGCAGATCAGCACGCAGCACCAGTGTACAACTATATATTTAGTTGGGATACCCCAGTATTCAACGGTGTGCCAATGAGTTATCACACTGCAGAAATTGCGTTTGTGTTTAACAATATCGACAAAATGGAACAAGCAACAGGTGGTGGTAAAGCGGCTCGTGAGTTGGCGAAAAAAATGAGTGCAGCTTGGACAAATTTTGCTAAAACCGGCAACCCAAACGGTAACGATTTACCACAATGGAATGCTTATACTCGTGAAAACGGTAATACGATGATTTTTGACAATAAAATCGAAACCAAACAACATCATGATACTAAGTTGCAGCGTTTGTTGGCGCCGAATATGAAATTCTAAAATGTCTATGCTCGCCCCTATAGGAGAATCTTATGAAAAAATTCGTAAAACTTTCCATATTTTTTAGCGCACTTACGCTCGCCGGACAAGCCTACGCCGCGCCCCTTTCTATCGAACAGCAAGGCAGCTTTGCCGTAGGTGGCTCAGTGAAAACCAGTAGTGGCACTTATCAGCCGCTGCCTGAAATCGCCAAAGGGAAAGCAAGCAACAACTTTATGGACGTGTTCAATGCGTCCGTTCAGGCAGGCGGACAAACCTTGCACGGCGACCACGCCACGGTGTTTTACCAAATCCCGAGCAACCCACGCCCTTATCCGTTGGTATTCTTACACGGTGCAGGACAATCTATGCGGACTTGGCAGACCACACCGGACGGTCGTGAAGGTTTCCAAAATATCTTTTTACGCAAAAACTACCCTGTTTATTTAGTGGATCAACCACGCCGTGGCTGGTCGGGGCGTAGCACGGTGGATGCCGAAATCAAAGCCACACCGGACGATCAATTCTGGTTTGCCCAATTCCGTATCGGCACTTACCCGAATTTCAATCAAGACGTTGCGTTCCCACAAGACGAACAGTCGCTTAACCAATTTTTCCGCCAAATGACCCCAAACACAGGCGCATTTGACGCAAAAGTCATTAGCGACAGCCTAGATCAACTGTTTAACCGAATTGGCAACGGCGTTTTGGTTACCCACTCGCAAGGAGGTATTGTCGGCTGGTTGGTCGGTATGCAAAGTGATAAAGTCAAAGGCATTGTGGCGTATGAACCGGGCAACTTCCCATTCCCTGAAGGAGAAGTGCCACCGACCATTACCAGTAAATTCGGCGACATCAAACCTGCGGTCGCAAGCCAAGCGGACTTTAAAAAACTGACCAAAATGCCGATTGTGATCTACTTCGGCGATTTCATCGGCGACAAACCGTCCGACAACCAAGGCGAAGACCAATGGCGCATCCGCCTAAGTCTTGCCAAACAATGGGCTGAAGTCGTGAACAAACACGGTGGTAAAGTAGAAGTGATCGAACTGCCGAAAGTGGGAATTAAAGGTAATACCCACTTCCCAATGTCGGATACGAACAACGTACAAGTGGCTGAGCATTTGGCGGAGTGGTTGAAGGAGAATGGGTTGGATAAGTAAGGATTTAATGCCGTCTGAATGAATTTTAGATGGCATTTTTTATCATCTACAAAAGAGTTTCAACTATGCTTAAACTTTTCCAAAAAACACTCTATCCAGCCCTCTATTATTGAATTCCATTCACAACCACATTGAATTTTTCCTATCTAATCAAAACAATCTTTTTTCTCTATACTGACCTCATTCAATCAATACGAGGAAATCTTGATGAAAAAATCATTTAAGAAAACCCTACTTTCAGGTTTATTTATCTCAACATTATTTTTAGGAGCAAACGCTATGGCAGCAGATTACAAACAAAATCCCTTTACTTTAACCTATGACGGAGCGATTACGGAAAACGTGCAAGGCAAAGTGAATATTCAACCTGTGAAATATCAACTTAACGGTTTGACCATTGCAGCAAATGTTTATACCCCAGCGAATTTTGACTCAAGCAAAAAATATCCGGCAATCGTAGTGGCGCACCCGAACGGTGGCGTGAAAGAGCAAGTGGCGGGCTTGTATGCACAGAAATTAGCAGAACAAGGTTATGTGACCATCGCATTTGATGCCGCCTATCAAGGCGGTAGCAGCGGCGAGCCACGTTATGTGGATAAACCAGCGAACCGCATTGAAGATATTCGCGGTGCAGCGGATTTTATCAGCCAATTTAAAGGGGTAGATACGAATCGTATCGGCTTGCTAGGTATTTGCGGCGGTGGCGGCTACTCCATCAAAGCGGCGGAAACGGACAAACGCTTTAAATCGGTGGCAACTATTTCCTTGTTTAACAGCGGAGATGCGCGTCGCAACGGTTTTATGCGTTCGCAAACCAACAACATTCAAGAACGTTTGAAAGAGGCTTCGGATGCCCGTGCGCAAGAGGCGGCTGGTGGCGAAATCCTTTATACGCCAGCCTTTGCCGCAGGGATGACACCGGAACAAGTGGCGGCGCTGCCTTATGATCTGTATCGTCAAGGTTATGAATATTACGCACAGACCCACGCTCACCCGAATTCGCAAACCAATTTTACCGTGAGCAGTTTGTTGGATTTGATGGCGTTTGATGTGAATACTAATGTGGAACTTATCAATCAACCGTTGTTGATGATCGCAGGTGAAAAAGCGGACAGTTTGTATATGACTGAAGAAGTGTTTGCCAACGCCAAAGGCACGCAAAATAAAGAGTTGTTTATCGTGCCGAATGCGAAACATATTGAAACCTACTGGAAACCTGAATATGTGAAACAAATCAGCGAAAAACTGACAGGTTTCTTTGGTAAGAATTTATAGTTGTTGGGGCGAAAAATATTTCGCCCCTACGGATAACATTCTATGAAAAAAATGTTTCTTTTTTCCACAGCACTTGCTTTCTCCACGTCATCGGCTTTTGCGGAACAAACCATTACGCCTTATACGCAACATTAATGAACGGTTGCACCGAACGAGCATTTTTCAGGGGCAGCTCGTTTTATTCGGCTGCCTGAAATCCCGAATAGCCCTGACGGTTCGGCGATTGTGGAATTTCAGGCTGGTACTATTACCGAATGGCACAGCCATTCGCAAGGGCAATACTTAATTGTTACCTAAGGCGAAGGACGCACGCAGGAATGGGGCAAGCCGATCCAAATCATCAAAAAAGGCGATGTAATTTGGTGTCCGCCGAACGTGAAACATTGGCACGGTGCGAGTGAGTACAGCCAAATGTCGCATATCGCCATCAGCCCGAACGCCAAAGAAAATAAAGCCACTTGGTTAGAAAAAGTGGAACTGCCGAAAACCGAGCCCAACGCCGATTTACAAAAAATCAGCCAAAACACACCGCTTGCAAATAAGCAACTTGCCATTGTGCCGATTGCGTTCTATTCCGCCCGAGGCGATTTAGATCATCTAAAACCATCCATTGAACAAGGCTTGGCAAGCGGTTTAACGGTGAATGAATTACGTGAGATTTTCGCTCATCAATATGCCTATGCAGGCTTTCCGCGTGCTTTAAACGGCTTACTGACCTTACAAAACGTACTGAAAGAACGCAGCGAAAAAGGTATTCAAGATCCACAAGGTAATCTGCCAATGCAAGCCGAACCGACCGATTATTACGCCTTAGGTATGCACACGTTCAACACCCTAAGCGGTCAGGATAATTCCGCTATGTTGTGGAATTTTAACGGTGTAGATTACGCCCTAAAAGCCCATTTATTTGGCTATTTGTTCAGCCGTGATAATCTAAGTGCGGGCAATCGTAAATTGGTTACAGTCAGCACATTAGCCAGCCTTGAAACCGTGCAAAATCAATTACGTTCGCATTTAGGGCATTTTGAAAAATTTAGGCTTGAATGAAACGGAATTGAAACGAGTGGTTAAGGTCAGCCTAAGTTTTATATACGCAGCAGCCATTTTAACCAGATCGGCAGAGAATATGACATGCAAAATCCCATATATATAGTGAGAACCTTTCCAGAAAATGTTTATAACATAAATGAAACTAAAGCATTTGATTCTTGGATAGGTGGATTATTAGGTATTACAGCTCGGCAAATGAGCGATTTTAATGATTTTGCAAAGACGACATTAAAATAAACTTTTCTCCAAAAGCCTGTTTATAAAGCAGGCTCTTTTATTACTATTCTTTCTAAGGTGTCAAAACTTTAACAAGATTTTTTGTGCTTAAAAAAGCAACAGCCCCTAATTTTTTATTTTATTATTGAATTCCGCTCAACAACTCTTTCAATTTTTCCTATCTAATCAAAACAATCCAACTTGCCTATAATAGGTCCAAATTAATTTAATAGGAGAAAAACAATGATTTCGTCAGTCGCTGCGTCTGTTGGCGTGTTGGTTGGAATGGGGATTGCGTTGCAGACGGGGATAAATTCGGTGCTGCGCAAAAATGTCGTGTCGCCGTTGTTGTCGTCTTTTGTCTCTTTTGGCTTTGGTTCTGTCTTATTGATTTTGCTGATCTTCGTGCAAAACGAACCGCTTGCATTTTCAACGGAAACATTAAGCCAATCGCCTTGGTGGATTTGGTTAGGCGGTTTGTTAGCGATGTTCGGACTGACGGTCAATATTTTGATTTTCCCTCGTTTGGGTAGCGTGCAAACGGCGATTATGCCTATTTTAGGGCAAGTTATCACTGGCACGTTGATTGACACATTCGGCTGGTTCTCGGCACCGCAATATGATTTCTCTCTATTGCGGTTAGTCGGCTTAGCGGCAGTAATAGTAGGCATTGGCGTGGCGATTGTTCTGCCTTCTTTCAAACAACGTAGCCTGAAAACCCGTGCAGAAAGTTCATTGTTGGTTTGGCAAATTCTCGGCATCAGCGGCGGCGTGGCATCAGGCATTACGCCAGCGGTCAATGCTGCCTTACGCCAGACTTTACATTCCACCAGCTTTGCGGTCTTCGTCCCCTTTGCTATCGGTACGCTGTTATTGGCTTTGGTGATTTGTTGCAAAGAACCAACCGCTTGGCGATATCTCAAAAATGCGCTGAAACAACCGCAACCTTGGTGGCAATGGTTCGGCGGTTTGCTCGGGGCGATTTATATCGGCGGTATTGTGCTCATCGTGCCACAAATCGGCACAGGCGGTGCGATTGTAACTTCGTTATTGGGCTTGTTAGTCGGCAGCCTGTTGATTGACCAATTCGGCTTGCTCGGTGCCAATAAAAAACCGATTAGCGCCATTCAAATTGTCGGTTTGCTAGTATTATTGGCGGGTGTCGTTATCATTCAAATAAGTAAATAAATAAGGAAAATAAAATGAAAAAAATTTTAGTGGTCGGTGCAACCGGCAGTATCGGACAACATGTAGTGGAGGAAGCCCTGAAACGAGGTTATCAAGTGCGTGCGTTGGTGCGTAATCCGAATAAAGCCCGTTTTGATGATCGAGTAGAAATTTTTATCGGCGATTTAACCCGCGCTGAAACGCTGAAAGACATCACAGACGGCGTCGACGGTATTATTTTCACCCAAGGCAATTATGCCGATCCTAAACACGTGGATTATCAAGGCGTCCGAACTATTATAAATTTACTCAACGGTCGCCGCACTAAATTGGTTCTGATGAGTACGATTTACAGTATTCTGGCGGTAAATGATCAGCGTTTTGACAACGGCTGTGCTTGGAAACGCCGTACCGAACGGTTAGTGCGCGCATCCAAGCAACCTTATACTATCGTTCGCCCAAGCTGGTTTGATTGTAACAAAGGCGATGAACAACGGCTATTTATCACTCAAGGCAGAACCGATTATACCCTGAGCGCTAATGACGGCGGCGTTTCTCGCCGCCAATTGGCGGAAACCCTGGTGCAAGCATTAACCATTCCAGAAGCGGAACATAAAACTATCGAATTATTTGCTGAAAAGGGCGAGCGGACAATGGATTTTAACCATTTGTTTGCGACAGCGATCGCTGATAAACCGACAGAAAATTTTGACGGAATTAAAGATCCGAATAATCGCCCCTTTAATCTAGAACCTGCTAATGTGGTACAAGATTTACAAAATCTAGCAAAAATAAACCGCACTTAAAGAGCTTAAAAATGAAATATTTATTACTCATTGGAGGACTTTTAATGCAGCCCCTTTCTGCTCAACCATTTACCCCAAACAGTAGCGTGAACGATATTCTTACCCAACCAACATTTCAAGGGTTTGCCGAGCGTCTGTTGCCTTGGGATGACAATAGTAATGAGCCAAACTTACAACTAAACCAAATTGAACAGTTAATGCCCTACCATAGCCATATTTCGCCGCAAGTGGTGACCGATACATTAAATAAAATGGTCATACGCGCCGAACAAGGCGAACGGATTTTTTACGACATCTACACCGAAGCGGAAAAACGCCAAGCTCCAAGCAAGCAGCGTACAGGCATATTTGTGTTTAAAGGCAAACCGAATGCGCCCTTTGCGATGATTGCCCCAGGCGGTGGTTTTGCTTACGTTGGTTCACTGCATGAGGGCTTTCCGATTGCGCAATCTATTGCCGAACAAGGCTATAACGCCTTTGTCGTGAAATATCGGGCTGGAATGGGCGGACAAATCGCCACCGAAGACATGGCACAAGCGGTCGAATTTGTGCGCAAAAATGCCAAAATGTTACAAGTCGATCCTAACAACTATTCCGTATGGGGAGCATCTGCTGGGGCAAGAATGGCAGCCTATATCGGCTCATACGGCACACAAGCGTTTGGCACAACACAAAACTCCAAGCCCAACAGCGTGATTATGCTCTACACAGGACACAACGATTACAATCGGCAAGGTGAGCCTGCGACCTTTGTTGCCGTCGGCGAACAGGACGGAATCGCATCACCAAATGTGATGAAATACCGTCTTGAAAAACTCAACGAAATGGGGGTGCCAACAGAATTTTATCTTTATAAAAATCTTGGGCACGGTTTCGCATTAGGCAATGGAACAACGGCAGAAGGATGGGAAAAACAGGCTATTAAATTTTGGCAACAGCAACGTTAAATATATTTACAAGCATCCGGATAAGTAAACATTTTTACAAACTCCACCACACTTTTATTGAATTTTATTCATAAGCTTATTCAATTTTTCCCATCTAATCAGTCAAATCCCTTTTTCTTATAATAATCCCATTCAATCATTACGAGGAAAAGCAGATAAATTTTTCAAAAATATTACTTCTTAGTGCTATTTTATCCACGGCTACAACATTATCTGCTCAAGCTAAAAACTTGATTATCTACTTCTCTCAATCTGAAAATTATACTGCCGATCAATTAGTGGACGGTGTTTCAGGGGAGAGTAAGCTAATTAAAGCCTTGAAAATAATGACTTCAAGGCTTTATATTATAGCCAGACAAAGTCTGTCTATAAAAATCATATGCTATGCGTATGGAGCCCCAAATAGCTTAAGCGATGAACAGAAAAATCCTCGCGATATTATGAACAAGGCTGACAACCGAAATTCAATACATAGGAGGATTATTTTCCCCCTCGTAGCGTGCAACTTGTTGCACGAATGGTTAACCTCGATGCGTAATTCATGATTTCGTACATAGCGAACAAGACGTAAAAGTCCAACAAATGCTCGACCAAGGCAAACATATCAACTTTATCCGTTTCACACCGAATACCGTAATTCCGGAAAACTCAATCCACAAAGGAGCAGAGCATATGTACTCATTTGATTACGCCTATTTACTCGAACCTGCCCGTGATTGGTTGATGAATCAGAAGAAAGGAAAATAATCTTAAAAATACAAGCGGTCAGATTTTGAAGATGATTTACAAAAATACCTAAAAAACTGACCGCTCTTTGTTATGAAATCGGCGAAACGTGTTGCGCCAAATAATCGGGCGAGGCGACCAACGCCATTTTGAGCGGTGCGGAAATCGGCACCGCAACCATCTCTTTTACCACATCGTTGCCCAGCCGCACGTCCATATCAAATCCCTCTTTAACAATATCTGCCCAGCGATCGTCCACCACGATTTCCAAGCGGATTTTCGGGTATTGGTTCAAAATCGGCTTTAATTTTGGATACAACACAGCTTCCGCTGCCATTGCAGGGGCATTGATGCGAATCAATCCCGATGGCGTATTCAAAAAATCATTTAATGCATCGACTTCTTGGTTTATGGCTTGATAAAGTGGGGAAAGTTGGTCGAAAAGCTGTTGCCCGGCTTCGGTCAGCGACACATTGCGTGTAGTGCGGTTGAACAGACGCAGGTTCAGCCGCGTTTCTAAATTTTTCATGCTATGGCTCAACGCCGAAGAAGAAATCCCCAAAAGCTGTCCCGCTTTTACAAAACTCTGCGTTTGCGCCAACGTCAAAAAATAATTCAGTTCGTTAAAGTTCTGCATTTTCTCTTTAAACTCTCTTTTATTATTGAATTTAATTCACAACATCATAAAACCAAACCTAATTTATCTGAATAAAAACACGGGCTAAAATGGCTACACTTTCATGAGAACAAACAGGAGACAATATCATGCAAAACATCACATTAAACAACGGCGTACAAATTCCTGCACTTGGTTTCGGCGTATTCCAAATTCCGCCCGCAGAAACCGAACAGGCCGTGATTGCCGCCATCAAGGCAGGCTATCGTCACATCGACACCGCGCAGGTTTATATGAATGAAACCGAAGTCGGTTTGGGAATTAAAAACAGCGGTGTGGCGCGCGAAGAATTATTCGTTACCACCAAAATTTGGGTGGAAAATTTCGGCTACGAAGCTGCCAAAGCGTCGCTGGATCGTTCATTGGGTCGTCTGAATTTGGATTACATCGATATGGTGCTGATTCATCAGCCTTACGGCGACAGCTACGGCACATGGCGTGCGCTGGAAGAATATCAGGCTGAAGGTAAAATCCGTGCTATCGGTGTGAGCAATTTTTCGCCCGTACGCGCGGTGGATTTGGGACTATTCAATAAGGTTATGCCGCAAGCCAATCAGATTGAAATCAATCCGTTCCAACAAAAAAACGAAGCCGTTGCCGCTTTACAGGCAGAAGGCATCGCCGTGGAAGCATGGGCGCCGTTTGCTGAAGGTAAAAACGATATTTTCCACAACTCTGTGTTAAGCAAAATCGGTACGAAATACGGCAAATCTGTGGCACAAGTGATTACCCGCTGGCTGATTGAGCGCGACATCATCGTGTTGGCAAAATCCACCAAACCCGAACGCATAGTGGAAAACCTGAATGTCTTTGATTTTGCTCTCAGCGATGAAGATAAAGCCGAAATTGCCAAACTGGACGGCACGTTCGACGCCATCGTCAATCACGACACGGTGGATAATTTGAAACGTATCGCCGCGTGGAAAACGGGGCAGTAGGGTCGTCTGAAATCGCAGCTTCCACGACGTTAAAACGGAGCTTCCGAAAGGAGCGAAGTTTCTGCCAAGCTAAAAAGCAGCCTGCACTTTTTCAGGCTGCCCTTCAAACCGAACAAGGAGATTTTTATGAAATTCAACAGCATCCTCTCCGCCCCAAAAAAGGGGGCCGCCATGAACCGCCGCCGTTTTCTCGGCATAGTTGCCGCTACCGCACTGCTGCCCCGTTTTGCGTGGGCGAAACCGTCCAAAGCACTCATTGTCGTGTTCAGCCGTCGCGGCAACACCTTGGCTTTGGCACGGATGATTGCTGAGCGCACCGGCGCAGATATTTTTGTTTTGCAGCCTGCCGCGCCTTATCCCAAAGATTACCGCGCCAATGTGGAGCAGGTTGCCCGCGAAAACGCGCAGGGTTTTCTGCCGTCCTTGGCAAGGCTGCCTGAAAATCTGGAGGCGTACCGCACGGTGTTTTTAGGCTTCCCCACTTGGGCGATGCAGCTTCCGCCACCGGTCAAATCTTTTTTGAAACAGGCGGATTTGGCAGACAAAACCGTCCTGCCTTTCAACACGCACGGCGGTTACGGCGCAGGAGAGACCTTTGCCCAAACCGCGCGGCTCGCCCCGAAAAGTACCGTTAAAACGGGGTTCAGCGTTAAAGGCTCGCAGGAGCGCGAAGGTCAGGGCTTGGTGGTGCAGGGTGCATATGCGCGGCAGGTGCGGGCGCAGCTTGATGCATGGCTGGCGGCGGCGGGATTTTGACGAACAGCCCACACATTTTTCAGACGACCTCAAGAGCAATAATGACAACGCACAAACGTTCCCTTTCTTTTTTATTGATTTTAAGCGCGCTGATGGCGTTCACCTCGCTTTCTACCGATATTTATCTGCCCGCTATGCCGACGATGGAAAAGCAACTGGGCAGTAATGCAGAGCTGACCATTACGGGCTTCTTGACCGGGTTTGCCATCGCCCAACTGATTTGGGGGCCGATTAGCGACCGTATCGGGCGCAAGCTACCGCTGTTTATCGGCATGGTGCTGTTCGTGATTGGTTCTGTAGGTTGTGCATTGTCTGAATCCATGAGTGCGGTCGTTTTTTGGCGCATTTTTCAGGCAGTAGGGGCTTGTGTTGGACCGATGTTGGGCCGTGCGATGATCCGCGACAGCTTCGCCCAAAGCCAAGCAGCACAGATGCTTTCTACGCTCACGATTATCATGGCGATAGCACCTATTGCAGGACCATTTATCGGTGGCGGTTTGCTGAAAGTAGCAAGCTGGCATTGGATTTTCTGGTTATTGGCAGTGATTGGCGTATTGATGTTTATCACCATTTTTAAATTGCCAGAAACCTTGCCGATAGAAAAACGAGCAAGTGGTTCATTGTGGAATGCGTTTAAAAACTACCGCACTTTATTAGCTAATGCGACATTCATGCGCTATACCCTCAGTGTGACTTTCTTTTATGTTGCTGCTTATGCTTTTATTACCGGATCGCCCTTTGTTTATATTGATTATTTCGGTGTAGCAGCGCAAAACTATGGTTTCTTATTTGGTCTTAATATCATTGGTATTATGAGCCTAAGTTTTCTCAATCGAAAATTGGTGTCTCGTTTTACCTTATCTAAATTATTAGTCGTTTCTAGTTTGGTCGCTTTTGTCGCTTCTGCTGTGTTTTTTGTATTGGCATGGGCAAACATGGGGGGCATTTGGAGTGTCATTGTGCCGATGTTTGTCATGTTCAGCATGAACGGCATCATCGCAGCCTGTGCTAATGCCGCTGCACTTGCTGCTGTACCAAATCAAATTGCGGGTTCAGCCGCTGCCTTACTAGGTTCATTACAATATGGCAGTGATATTATTTCTTCATTGCTATTGGCGGTATTTTCCAGCGGTACGCTGTTTACCATGGCCTGGATTATTGTTTTATTTGTCGGGCTGAGTGCGGTGATGGCGGGGTGGCAGTGGGCAAGGGGATAACAAATGAAGTGTGCAGATTAGATGCTTCCATCCCACACATCAAAAGGCTACCTGAAAGCAGCCTGCACTTTGTTGATAAAAAAGCAGGTGCGATGCTGGAAATGAACTGGTATATGACGCAAATGGACTTGATCGGACAAGGCAAACAGCCCAATCCTAAATTGTCGGCGTGGAAAGTATTGCTGAAAACTTTGTGGGAAAATGGCAAGGCAGGTTTGAGTACGGGCAGGGCTTAATAGGGTAAGCAGGGATTTGAAGGAGGATTAAATTTTAAAATTTAACCGTATTTAGAAGTATGAATATAAATAAGTTGATACTAAAAAACCATTTGAATCTTTAAGTTCAAATGGTTTTTAGAATTTTAGATATCCACTGAGCGATACAAAAGATCCTGTTCTTTGAAATATGATTATAATTTATAATCATAACTTAACATAATATAAATTATATAGTTTTTCCCTATACCTAACAATCGCCGTTGTACATTCCTATTTGTTAACTATTAGTTAATCTTAAAAGATTTCGTATAGTACTCCAATTTTTAGTATAAAATCAACAGGTTTTAATAGAAATTTGGCTGGTTAATTTTACTGTGACTCTATCATTAATTGTAGCCTGGTGAAATAGAGTAGGGTAAAGTTAGATATCGAACGTTTTCGAACTACCATGGCAGCGGTTGAAAACGACCATACAAAAGGTAAGGCAGCATTACGCGCCGATTCGCGCTGGGTATCCGGCACGAAGAACGAAATCTCCGTGCGCCGCTTCCCTGCCTTTACCACAGACGAACCGAAAAACATGGGCGGTGAAAACGCCGCCCCAAATCCGATGGAATACCTGATCGGCGCTGCGGCAGGCTGCTGCTCCATAGGTTTCGAGTTGCAAGCAGCACAGGCAGGCGTGAAACTGGAACAGTTTGAAATATCCGCAAGGGGCGGTATCGACATGGCCAAACTGTTCGGCATGGAAGATGGCTACGGCGGACTGGATAATCTGGTGCTAACCATAAAAGTAAAAGCCGACGCCGACCTTCCTACCCTGCAAAATTTCGCCGACCGCTCAGCCGCCAACTCGCCAGTGTTGAACAGCCTGAAAGCGCAGGCAAAAGTGGTTGTGGAAAAAATCTAGACGACTCAAACCGTTTTCTTATTTTCATTTCGTTAAAAGCCCCTTTTCTGGACAACTAGAAAAGGGCTTAATCGCTCAAAGGAGTACATGGACATGCAACAACTGCACACTCTGAAAGACATCGAACAGGCCATCGCCACACACCCTTTAGTATCACTGTACATCAAAGCCCCAATCTGCGGTGTTTGTACGGTCGTGGCCGCCCAGCTTGACTCAGCTTTGGCGGAGGAAGGAAATGTGTATGCCGTAAAAGCAGAGTTTTGACAGTCCGGAACACCGGCAAAAGGAGCTGTGCCGATTTGTGAACTTTTATAACACTGTGAAGCCGCACGGCAGCTTGGACGGTAATACGCCGTTCGAGGTCTTGCAGGCTTACTTTTCTCAACCTGTAGTGTAAACAACGCGACGATTTCCTACAATTAAGAAGGAGTGAACATGAATTTAATGTCAAAAGAGCGTTTAATCGCTTTTACAGATGCTGTCTTGGCAATTATCATGACGATTTTAGTTTTGGAATTAGAACGACCGAATCAGATTAGCTGGCAGGCTCTATGGGATTTGCGGACCAATTTTTTCGCCTACACCATTTCTTTCTTCTGGTTGGGAACCTTGTGGGTTAATCTGCATCGTAGTTGGGATGTGATTGATAAAATCAACTCCAATTTGGTTTGGAGTTCGATTGTCTTACTCTTCTTTTTATCCCTTTTCCCCTACACCACAGACTTGGTTGCGACTGATTTTAACAATTCAGTTGCTCAAGCCTTCTATGGGGTCATTGTTCTTCTGGTATCAGCTTGTAACGTCTGGATGTATCACGAATTGCATAAACTAAATCCTGATGCTGTTGGAGCAAGCCGTTTTAACATTTTAGATAAGGAAGGTCTAGTTGAAATTGCACTAAAGCTAATAGGTTTAGTCTTGACCTTGACGGTCTTCCCTTCTGCCATGATGTGGGCGGTGCTGTTTACGTTCTTGGTCATCGTTTTACCTAGAACAATTAGGCAGTAATCCTTATCAAATAAAGAAAAGTATGGTTCTTTCGAGGGAACCATACTTTTTTACGATTGTGGTATTCATTTTCTTCATAGTTCAGAATAACAGCATTTAAAATTGTTATTATATGTAAATGAAATGTAAGCGTATACTATAACATGAGAAGTCTCAAATAAAGTGTGCACAAAATACTATTTTTTGGGAGTTTCAATATGAAGAAAGTTCTAAAGTTTATCTTATTGACGACCGCATTATTGTCTATTTCTGCGTGCTCAAACGGGTCTTCAAGCAAAAGCCAAAAGTGTAAACAATACTGCTGATTTCTACACCTATCAGGCTACCTGAACCTTCAAAATCCCCCCCGTTCTGCTTCCCTTCCAGCATTTCCCACCGCTCCAATTTCTCCAGCAGCAGCGTTTCGATTTCCTTCGCGCGCGCTTGCAGGCTGCCGGCTTTTTCGTAGTCTTTGAAGATTTCGGGGTCGGAAAGCTGCGCGTTCAAATCGGCCTGTTCGGCCTCCAGCGCGGCGATTACATCTCGGCAGACAACCCGCACTGGGCATCACAGCGGTGGATTGAGCGCATCCATATGGCGCAAGCCTTCGCCGACTGTGTCAACCGCCACGGCGGCGATGCCAGCGTTGTGCGCCTGCCCGACATCGGCATACGCGGCAACAGCCATTTCGCCTTTGCCGAAGCAAATAACGTGGAAATCGCTGATGTGCTGGAAAACTGGTTGGTGGAAAAAGGATTGAAATAAGAGCAAATAAAGGGTTGGCTCTTAAAAGCAATTCATACAAATTCTGCACTAATTGTGTAAAATATAGGGCTATTATTATCCAATTGCGTGTACTATTTTTACGTATTTCAAATAATTATTTTGATTTTATTCTATAATATATTGAAAATATTGTAATTTTATTTTTGCGGTTTATATTATATAGAACCAACCCTTCTAATCATTGAACAATACAAAAGGCCGTCTGAAAGTATATTTTTCAGACGGCCTTTTATTTGAATGTATCTACGCTTTTAAGATTTTCCGGCTTTATCTCCGATTTTGCTTTCTTTGCCTTGAATCAGGTTTTGAATATTGCTTTTATGGCGGTACAACACCAATGCGGCAATGAATACGATTGCCCATGCCCAGGAGGCGTGTGGCATCATGAAGAAGGCGAAGATAGGGGCGCAGACGGTGGCGACCAGTGCGGCGAGGGAGGACACTTTGAAACCGAACGCCATGACCAGCCAAACCAATGTGCAGAGCAGGGCGGTTGCAGGGGAGAGGGCGAGCAAGACGCCTAATGCGGTGGCTACGCCTTTGCCGCCTTTAAAACTGAAAAATATTGGCCACATATGGCCGACCAATGCGGCGATGGCGACCAGGGCTATCGTTGCATCAGACAAATTTAAAGCATCTTGCAGACAGCGTGCCAAGATGACGGCAACCAAGCCTTTTACTGCATCGCCGAGCAGGGTCAGTGCGGCCGCTTTTTTCTTACCGCTGCGCAAGACGTTGGTGGCACCGGGGTTGCCGGAGCCGTAAGTGCGCGGATCGTCCATGCCGTAATATTTTGATACGATGACGGCAAAAGACAGGGAGCCGATAAGATAGGCGGCAATAATAGCAAGTACATTGAACATTTTGGGTGCTTTACTTAAAATGGGAACGGTAATTCTATCAAAAAAACGGACAGGCAAATGGATAAAATCTTTTTGTACGGCATGAAGGCCGATACTTTAATCGGCGTATATGATTGGGAACGCGAGCGTAAACAGACTTTGATTTTGGATTTGGAAATCAGTGTTCCCGAGCGTACCGGCACGAGCGACGATATCGGCGACACCATCCATTATGGCGAAGTATGCGAAGTCGTACGCCTCAGCCTTGCCGAACAGGATTTTTTACTGCTGGAAACTTTGGCGGAACATATCGCCCAATTGATTTTAAATGATTTTGGTGCGGCCAAAGTGCGTGTCCGTATTGTGAAACCGGGTATCTTGCCAGATGTGGCCCAGGTCGGTATTGAGATTGAACGCGCTCGGGAATAAACCATAAATATATAAATTTTTAGTTTTAAATAAAAAAGAAAACGTCATGATTGAACAAATATTGGGAAGTATGTCAGGTATATTTTGGATTTTTCTGATCATTATTCCTTTGCTTTTATTAAAAGCACTGTTGAGAAATCCTAAAATAAAGGGAAGCATGGGGGAAATAGCAGTTCGTTCTGTAATTGGAAAAAATTTAGATGAGAAAACTTATTTTGAGTTTCACGATTTAATTATTCCATCTCGAGATGGTACGACACAAATTGATCATATTTATGTCTCAATCTTTGGGATATTTGTGATAGAAACTAAAAATTACACAGGTTGGATTTTTGGTAGTGAAAAGCAATCTAAATGGACGCAAATCATCTATAAACAGAAACATTATTTTCAAAACCCGTTGCATCAGAATTATGCTCATATCAAAGCATTGTCAGAACTATTGCAATTTCCTGAGGAGAAGTTTCATTCAATGGTAGTTTTCTTAGGTGATTGTGAGTTGAAATCGAAAATGCCACCAAATGTTTGCCGTATTAGGCAGGCGGCGGCTTATATTAAGAATTTTCAGACGGCCTTATTGCTTCCTCATGAGGTAGAGGCAATAGTTGCTGTATTGTCTTCAAGTTACTACCAAGCAAATAGTGAAAAGCTGCGAACACATACGGAGCGTTTGCAACAACGACATCAGCGGTAACTATTAGAAAAGTCATCCTCTGAGTTTATTTCTGTAAAATTTCAGACGGCCTTTAATATTTAATAATTTGGAAATGAGGTAAAAAATGGATTTGAAAGAAACTAAATTAAGCAGTGAGCCAATCTACGAAGGTTCTTTTGTTACCATCAGCCGCGATCGGGTTCGCCTGCCCAACGGCAACGAAAGCCAACGAGTTGTGATCCGTCATCCGGGTGCTGCATGTGTGTTGGCTGAAACGGAAGACGGTAAAGTTGTTTTGGTACGCCAATGGCGTTATGCCGCCGATCAGGCGACGTTGGAATTGCCGGCGGGTAAATTGGATGTGGCGGACGAAGATCCTGCCGAATGCGCTTTGCGTGAGTTGGCGGAAGAAACGCCATATGTCGCCGATAGCGTTAAACTGTTGTACTCCTTTTATACTGCAGTCGGTTTTTGCGATGAAAAAATGTATCTCTACCAAGCGCAAGGCGTGCGTTTGGGTAGCGAATTGAGCAATGATGAAGATGAAATTACAGAAACCGTCCTGATGAGCAAGGAAGAGGTGCGCAATGCATTGGCAAATAATGAAATCAAAGATGGTAAGACTTTGATTGGTTTGCAGTATTGGTTGACTCAGAATTGATATGTTAAGCAGAAAATCCTTGATGGATTTCTGAATACTTGAGCCTGATATTTAGATAATAAGGTTTCATACAAACAAGGCCGTCTGAAAAAGCTTTCAGACGGCCTTGTTTTATTTTGTAGCCGGATTTTAACCTAATAAAGCCGGTGCAAACCGTGTAATCGTATCGCGCAAAACGATGAGTTTACCATGGAAGAAGTGGGACGAACCGGCAATGGTTATAACAGGCAGGCCTTGTGGTTCTGCCCAGGTCAGGGCTTTGTTGATTTCGACGACTTCGTCTTCCGCACCATGAATCATCAATGTTTTGGCGACATCGGGAACGTCTGATGGTTCCGGGCGATCGGTGTAGTGATGGACGGCTGCGCCCATCAGTAACAACAAATCAGGCGTGCGTTCTTGGGCGGCAAAGGTGGAAACGTAGCCGCCGAATGAGAAACCGGCCAGTACGAATTGCGGCGCATCAGGATGTTGAGCGCGGGCGTAGTCGATAACGGCAATACAGTCTTGCGTTTCGCCGCGGCCGTAATCGTGTTCGCCTTCGCTATTGCCTACGCCGCGCAAATTGGGCAGGTAGCAATGAAAACCGAGTTGGCTGAGGGCTTTGGCGGCGGTTTGGATGACTTTGTTGGTGTTGGTGCCGCCTTGCAGGGGATTGGGGTGGTTGATGACGGCAACGCCGCGGGCGGATTCTTGTGTGCTTGGCAGGTAGATGGTTTCCAGCAAACCGGCCGGGCCGGGGATTTGAATGATGTCGGGTTTGAGCATGAGAGTATCCTTGTTTATTTTCAGACGGCCTGAAACGGCTTACAGATAAAAATTCTTGCCGTTGTTTTGATTGTTGGCTTTCAAATCAGCAAGCATCCGTTTGAAGTCCAAGCCGTATTTTTCGCTTAATTTTTCGGCGCGTTTTTTCAGGTTGTCAAGATTTTGCTCTTTGGGGCTGCTTTGGAACGCCATGACCGCTACGTTACCGTGGCTTTCGGCAGGCAGCTCGAGCACGCGGCCGTCAAAGACGTTGAGCAGGCGTTCGACAAAGCGTTGATAACGCTGATCGCCGCTCCACCAGTTGGTAACAAATACGCCGTCTGGAGAGAGGGCATTGCGGCAGTCTTGGAAGAAGGGTTCTTCCACCAAAGCATCGATAATCTGTTCGCCGTCAAAACCATCTACCAAAATCACATCGGTATTGTGGCGGAACACTTTAATATATTCCGCACCATCCGCCTCGATAATTTCAAAATTTTCGCCTTCGTGCGGCAATTCAAACAGGCTGCGCGCTACGGCGATGACTTGCGGATTGATGTCAATGGCGGTTTGCTTGGTGTGGGGCAGATAGCTATCTATCCAACGGGCAAACGAGCCGCCGCCCAAGCCGATTTGGGTGATGTGTTTGGGCGGGGTTTCTGCAAACAGCAGCCAACCCATCATGGCGCGGCTGTACGACAACACCAGCTCGGACGGGTGATCGACATTCATGGAGCTTTGAATGGTGTCGCTGCCCAAGTGCAGGGAACGGATATTACCTTCTTCGGAAATGCCGACTTCGGGCAGATGGGATTTGGCTGGGCGTAGGCGGCGGTAAGGATGGCGGGGCGGCATGGGCAAAGACGGAAAGATGTAGAAGGCGTTATTTTAACAGAAACAATAATGTTTTGCGCTGGAGCGGTTTTCAGACGGCCTTTGAGCGTGTTGGATGGAAAGATAAGGCGTGTATTTAATTTTCTTTAAAATCATTGGTTTTTATAATTTCGTGAGTAACTTTGTTTTAAAATGCTTGCCAAGATGGGAACTTATCGGCATAATGCCGACTTCCTTGCCGGTATAGCTCAGTTGGTAGAGCACCTGACTTGTAATCAGGGGGTCCCGAGTTCGACTCTTGGTGCCGGCACCAGTTAAAGACTGATGGTGCCGCAAAGCATTTCAGTAAGCCGGTATAGCTCAGTTGGTAGAGCACCTGACTTGTAATCAGGGGGTCCCGAGTTCGACTCTTGGTGCCGGCACCAATTAAAAGCCCGATTGTGAAAGCAGTCGGGCTTTTTGCTTATGCTTTGATATTTTAAAAGCAGACCTTATAATACCGCGTTTCCATTTATAACAAAGGGCTGCCCGTCGGGCAGAACACACAACACCATGATTACCGTAAACACTTTGCAAAAAATGAAAGCAGAGGGCGAGAAAATCGCCATGCTGACCGCTTATGAATCCAGCTTTGCCGCGCTAATGGACAATGCCGGCGTAGATGTACTGCTGGTCGGCGATTCTTTGGGCATGGCGGTGCAAGGTCGTCAGTCCACTTTGCCGGTGAGCTTGCAGGATATGTGCTACCACACTGAATGCGTGGCTCGCGGCACTCAAAATGCAATGATTGTCAGCGACTTGCCGTTTGGCGCGTATCAGCAGAGCAAAGAGCAGGCATTTGCGGCGGCGGCCGAATTGATGGCGGCCGGCGCGCATATGGTCAAACTCGAAGGCGGCGTCTGGATGGCGGAGACCACTGAATTTCTGCAAATGCGCGGCATTCCTGTTTGCGCGCACATCGGCCTGACCCCGCAATCCGTGTTTGCATTCGGCGGCTATAAAGTTCAAGGCCGCGGCGATAAGGCGGAAGCGTTGCTCAACGATGCCAAAGCGCATGATGCTGCAGGTGCGGCAATCGTATTGATGGAGTGCGTTCCTGCGGAATTGGCGAAAAAAGTAACCGAGACCGTTTCTTGCCCGACCATCGGTATTGGCGCAGGCGTGGATTGCGACGGTCAGGTTTTGGTGATGCACGATATGCTCGGCATTTTCCCCGGCAAAACAGCCAAATTCGTGAAGAACTTTATGCAGGGTAAAGACAGCGTTCAAGCTGCGGTCAAAGCCTATGTGGACGAAGTCAAAGCAAAAACGTTCCCATCTGTCGAACATACGTTTGCCGGATAAAATAAACTCCAGGCCGTCTGAAACTTATTTCAGACGGCCTTTTTAATGAATAAAAGCGTATAATCGGCGCGTGATTTCCGTTGATGAAACGGCGGAAAAGATAAAGGATTTTTCAAACCATGCAAATCATTCATACGATTAAAGAATTGCGCGAGTGGCGCAAAACTGCCGGAAAAGTGGCATTTGTGCCGACCATGGGTAATCTGCACGAAGGCCATCTTGCGCTGGTGCGCGAAGCGAAAAAACGTGCCGATAACGTTGTGGTCAGTATTTTTGTCAACCGCCTGCAATTCGGACAAGGCGAAGATTTTGACAAATATCCGCGCACTTTGCAGCAAGATGCCGACAAATTGGCAGGCGAGGGCGTTGCCGTCGTGTTTGCGCCTGATGAAAAAGAACTGTATCCGAATGTGGAACAGCGTTTCAATGTCGAGCCTCCGCACCTGCAAAACGAATTGTGCGGCAAATTCCGCCCGGGCCATTTCCGCGGCGTTGCGACCGTTGTGACCAAGTTGTTCAACATCGTTCAACCCGATACCGCCTGTTTCGGCAAAAAAGACTATCAGCAGCTGGCGATTATCAAAGGCTTTGTCGAAGACTTGAATTTTAATATCGAAATCGTACCAGTCGATACCGGCCGCGCTTCAGACGGCCTGGCACTTTCCAGCCGCAACCAATATTTGAGCGAAGCAGAGCGCGCAGAAGCGCCCCGCCTCTATCAAGAATTGCAAAACATTGCCGCCGCCTTGAAAAACGGCAATCTGGATTACGCCCAGCTTGAGGCTGAATGTATCCGCCGTTTGAGCGATGCCGGCTGGGTGGTTGATTACGTTGAAATCCGCCATGCACACAGCTTGGCAGTGGCGCATGTCGGTGATAAAGAATTGGTGGTGCTTGCCGCCGCCCGTTTGGGTACCACGCGCCTGATTGATAATTTGGAAGTGGCTTTGGCTTAAAACCAAGCTGCTGTTAAAGGCCGTCTGAAACCTGTTTTTCAGACGGCCTTTTGTTACAATAACGCTTTTGCGTTTCTAAGGCTTTTCCATGTCCAAACCCACTGTTTCCCCGATGATGCAGCAGTATCTCGACATCAAATCGCAACACGCCGACAAGCTGGTGTTTTACCGCATGGGCGATTTTTACGAGTTGTTTTTGGATGACGCGGTGGAAGCGGCGAAGCTGTTGGATATCACCCTGACCACGCGCGGGCAGATGGACGGCGTGCCGATTAAGATGGCGGGCGTGCCGTTTCACGCGGCGGAGCAGTATCTGGCGCGGCTGGTGAAGATGGGCAAAAGCGTGGCGGTGTGCGAGCAGGTGGGCGAAGTCGGCGCGGGCAAAGGGCCGGTGGAGCGCAAAGTCGTGCGCATTGTGACGCCCGGCACGCTGACCGACGCGGCGTTTTTGGAAGACAAGGAAACCAACCGCATCGCGGCGGTGAACGCGGATAAAAAACACGTCGCCATCGCGTGGGCATCTTTGCAAAGCGGCGAATTCAAAACCAAGCTGACGACGGCGGACAAACTCGCCGACGAGCTGGCGCGTTTGCAGGTGGCGGAAATCCTGTTGCCCGAAGGCAAAAGCCTGCCTGACGGTTTTCATGCAACCTCTGCCAACATCACGCGCCTGAACTCGTGGCAGTTTGCCGCCGACGCGGGTGCGAAATTGTTGACCGAATACTTCGGCTGCCAAGACCTGCACGGCTTCGGTTTGGACGGCAAGGAACACGAAGCCGCCGTCGGCGCGGCGGGCGCGCTGTTGAACTACATCCGCCTGACGCAGAACCTGATGCCGCAACACCTCGACGGCATTTCGCTCGAAACCGACAGCCAATATATCGGCATGGACGCCGCCACGCGCCGCAATCTCGAAATCACGCAAACCCTCTCCGGCAAAAAATCGCCGACCCTGTTTTCCATACTCGACGGCTGCGCCACCCACATGGGCAGCCGCCTCTTGGCACTCTGGCTGCACCACCCCTTACGCAGCCGCGCCCACATCCGCGCCCGCCAAGAAGCCGTTGCCGCGCTGGGTTCGCAATACGAAACCTTGCAAGGCCGTCTGAAAAACATCGCGGACATCGAACGCATCGCCGCCCGCATCGCCGTCGGCAACGCCCGCCCGCGCGACCTCGCCGCCCTGCGCGACAGCCTGTTTGCCCTGTCCGAAATCGAACTGTCCGCCGAGGGCAGCAGTCTCTTAGAAACCCTCAAAGCCGTTTTCCCCGAAACCCTGCCCGTCGCCGAAACCCTCAAAGCCGCCGTGATGCCCGAGCCCGCCGTCTGGCTCAAAGACAGCGGCGTCATCAACCAAGGCTATTGCGCAGAACTCGACGAGTTGCGCCACATCCAAAACCACGGCGACGAATTCCTGCTCGACCTCGAAGCGCGCGAACGCGAACGCACCGGCCTCTCCACCCTCAAAGTCGAGTTCAACCGCGTCCACGGCTTCTACATTGAGCTATCCAAAGTCCAAGCCGAACAAGCTCCTGCCGACTACCAACGCCGCCAGACCCTCAAAAACGCCGAACGCTTCATCACCCCCGAACTCAAAACCTTCGAAGACAAAGTCCTGACCGCGCAAGAGCAGGCATTGGCATTGGAAAAACGCCTGTTTGAAGCCCTCCTCAAAGACATTCAGACGACCCTGCCTCAGCTTCAAAAAGCCGCCAAAGCCGCCGCTGCGCTGGACGTACTCTCCACCTTCGCTGCCACCGCCGCCGAACGCAGCTTCGTCTGCCCCGAGTTTGCCGACTACCCCGTCATCCATATCGAAAACGGCCGCCATCCCGTTGTCGAGCAACAAGTGCGCCACTTTACCGCCAACCACACCCGCCTCGACCACAAACACCGCCTCATGCTCCTGACCGGCCCCAACATGGGCGGCAAATCCACCTATATGCGCCAAGTCGCCCACATCGTCCTCATGGCGCACACCGGCAGCTTCGTGCCTGCCGATTCAGCTCAAATCGGCCCCATCGACCAAATCTTCACCCGTATCGGTGCATCGGACGACCTAGCTTCCAACCGCTCTACCTTCATGGTCGAAATGAGCGAAACCGCCTACATCCTCCACCACGCCACCGACCAATCCCTCGTCCTCATGGACGAAGTCGGACGCGGCACCTCCACCTTCGACGGCCTCGCCCTCGCGCACGCCATAGCCGAACACCTGCTGCAAAAAAACAAATCCTTCAGCCTCTTCGCCACCCACTATTTCGAGCTGACCAAACTGCCCGAAGCCCACGCAACGGCGGTCAACATGCACCTCTCCGCACTCGAACAAGGACAAGACATCGTCTTCCTCCACCACATCGAACCCGGTCCCGCCAGCAAAAGCTACGGTATCGCCGTCGCCAAACTCGCCGGCCTGCCCAACCGTGCCCTCAAAGCCGCCCAAAAACATCTGGACGAACTCGAAGCCCAAGCCGCCGCCAACCGTCCGCAGCTGGATATTTTCAGCGCCATGCCGTCTGAAAATAGGGCGGATGAGGAAGAGCCGGACATTGAACCGGTTTGCCATGCCCAGACCGATGAGTTGGCCGAAGCGTTGGCGCAAATCCAACCCGACAACCTCACGCCGCGCGAAGCCTTGGATGCCTTGTACCGTTTGAAAGAAATCTGCAACAAGGTGTCGTAAATAAGGCAAAGGCCGTCTGAAACAGGGGAAACATATAATGAGTTTTGTTGACATTACTGTGGTGGGTATTACCGGCGCAGATTCTTATACCGAGGGCACGATGTACGCCGTTGCCCGCAGTTGCGCCGAATTGCCCGGAAGCCGCGGATTGCTGATCAGCCCGAGCCGTCCGCAAGGTTTGCCGGAAAATATCCTGCATCAGCCTTGCCGGCCATTCGGTTATCTGGAATACAATCTGTTTGTTTTGTACCAACTGATGTATTACATCGAAACCGATTATTGTTTGATTGTTCAGAATGACGGCTGGGTGTTGAACGGTCAAAACTGGCAGGATGCCTATCGGGAATATGACTACATCGGCGCACCTTTGCCGATTTTGTTGGAAACCGAAGCCGACGGGCAGTTTTTCCTGAAGGGGACCGACCAATATTTGGCCAAACAGCATCTGATTCAGACTTCCCCGAATTTGGACGAGCCGCAGAACGGCGGTTTCAGCCTGCGCAGCAAGCAGCTTTTAACCATGCCGCGGCAACTGAGCTTAAATGTAGAAATCCAGCCGCCTTTGCCGCCGAAAGATGGAAAAATTGCCGGTATGGAATGGCTGGTGCGGCTGCACCACGAGGATATGTTTTTGACGGCGCAACACCGTTATAGATTGCAGGACTTGGGTTTGAAATTCGCGCCTCCGAATATTGCTACACAATTTTCTTCAGAAGTACCGTTTATCAATCGAATGAGGAATGTCCCTTTAGAGCGCGTCTTTGGGGCGCACTGGATGGGCAATGTGGTCTTGACCGGCTGCAACCGTGTCCGGTTTGCCCAATTGAATGAGGATAAATTGGAAACATACTCCCGTTTTTTTAGAAATTTGGGTTATGAATGGGAATAAATTAAGGCCGTCTGAAAGTTCAGACGGCCTTTTTTAATGGCTGTTAATGTTGATGATGGTGGGCATGGCGTGCAGCCGCGCGTTTGGTACCGACAGGCACAATCAGCGTTGCGTAAGTATTGTCTTTCTGACATACGCTTTTATCGCCGTAATCGGTCTCGTTCACCACTTTGATTTTCCACAAACCGTCAATCAGCGTAATCACATTGACCACGCCGTTTTTATCGGTTTTGCCGGAGAAGCCTTGAGGCTCGCGGTGGTCATGGGTCGATTCCAAGTCCATTTCCGCCAAAGTGTCCGAGCTGGCGGTAACGGTGGCTTTAACCAAAGGCTCGCCTTTGTACAGGACTTTGACCGGCAAAATACCGCCGGCTTTGACTTCGTTCGGATTTTTCAGCGGAACCAGTTCCAGCTCTTGGCCGATAGGGCGGGTCAATACAGCTTCATCAACTGCGCCGTTGCCCACTTGGACAAAGCTCTTGCCGAACATTTGCGATTGTTCGCAATAGGTGGCACCGGCCAGTTGTTTTAAGGTTTGCTGTTTCCAGCCATCTTTGTTTTTCGACCAGAAAGTAGGTTTGTAGGTTGCGCTGACCCAGTAGGAACCTTCAGGCAAAGTGGCTTTGGAAACGTATTGATAGTTTTCGCCCTTATTCACCAAATCAACGGTTTTCTTTGAGCTGCCGGTCAATTGCAGCGGTTTGAAAATATGTACGCGGTCGTCGGCGATTTTTTCGACATTGGGGAAGTCATGGCTGTAACCCAAATCCGCATGCAGGATTTGGCCGGCAGGCTGATGTGTCGGTGCGGCCACCCAAACATCGTGCGCCTGCGCCACTGCGCCCAATCCCAGCAATCCTAAAAGCATCCATTGTTTCATAGTTTCTACACTCCATTTTGTTGTTGAATGAGAGGCCTTGTATTTTGGCGAGTAGAAACATTACTCTTATTTGCATTTTTTGTAAATAATAAGAACTATATTTTTTAATTATAAATAATTATTTATATTGGATTTTCAGACGACCTGACGTATTGGGTAATGCTGTTTGCAACGTATGTTTATCCTGTGTAAATAGTTTCTTTAATCTTTATCTAATTAATTCATATACAATTTATTGTGATGTTTATCTGAGTGGGCATTTTTTCCCGACTTCAGCCCGGATTGTATATAACCAAAACTGATAAACGCGAAAGCAAACATTATTTCCCGTTTGCATCCAATCTCGATAAAGTGCTCCCATATTTTCAACAGGAGCCGACCATGAATATCCGTACGCTTTCTTTTGCCGCATTAACCGCCGCGCTGGCTTTGAGCGCGTGCTCGCCAAAAGCCGAACAATCCGCCGACAATGCTTCTCAAGCTGTCGGAGGTAAGGGGGGCGAAATCAAATTGCTGAATGTCTCCTACGATGTCGCCCGCGATTTTTATAAAGAATACAATCCTTTATTTGTTAAAGAGTTTGCCGCAAAAAACGGCGGACAATTGGTTGAAGTCCAACAGTCGCACGGCGGCTCCAGCAAGCAGGCTTTGGCTGTCGCCAACGGTTTGGCTGCCGATGTGGTGACCATGAACCAGACTTCCGATATTGAGCTTTTGGTGAAAAAAGGTTTGGTCAAAGCCGATTGGAACACGCGCCTGCCGGACAATGCCGTGCCTTATACCAGCAACGTCGTTTTCTTGGTGCGCAAAGGTAATCCGAAACACATCCAAGACTGGGGCGATTTGGCCAAAGACGGCGTGCAAATTGTTTTGGCGAACCCGAAAACCACCGGCAACGGCCGCTACGCCTTTTTGGGTGCGTACGGTTATGGTTTGAAAGTGAATAACGGCGATGAAGGCAAAACCAAAGATTTTGTGGCCGCATTACTGAAAAACACGCCTGTGTTTGAAAACGGCGGCCGCGCGGCAACAACGACCTTCAGCCAACGCAATATCGGCGATGTCTTGGTTACCTTTGAAAATGAGGCCAACTATGTCAGCAAAAAGTTGACCCAAGACCAATTTGAAATCGTCTACCCAAGCTACACCATTCTTTCCGAAGCACCGGTTGCCGTCGTGGACAGCGTGGTCGACAAAAAAGGCACACGCGCCGCTGCCGAAGCCTATCTGCAAAACCTCTGGAGCGAACCGGCCCAAGAGTTGGCCGCCAATCTTTACCTGCGTCCGCGCAATGCGGAAGTATTGGCGAAACACAAAGCCGATTTCCCTGAGATTGAGACGTTTAATCCGAATGAGAAATTCGGCCCGTGGGAAGAAATCATGAAAAAATTCTTTGCCGACGGCGGATTATTTGACCAGCTTTCCAGTAAAAAATAAGGCTTGAATATAGAGGCCGTCTGAAACTTCAGACGGCCTTTTGTTACAATAAGCCTTTTCCTTATCCATCTTTTCCCATGTCTCAACGCAAAATCATCCATATCGATATGGACGCATTCTACGCTTCGGTAGAACTGCGCGAGCAGCCGCACCTGAAAGGGCTGCCCCTCGTTGTGGCGTGGGACGGTACGCGGTCGGTTATTTGTGCCGCTTCTTATGAGGCGCGCAAATTCGGTTTGCACTCGGCCATGTCGGTGGCGACGGCGAAAAGGCTGTGTCCGCAGGCGGTGTTTGTGCCGCCGCATTTCGATTTGTACCGCCAAGTGTCGGCGCAGATTCATGCCGTGTTTCGGCGTTATACCGATTTGATCGAGCCTTTGTCTTTGGACGAGGCTTATTTGGATGTTACCCGAAATTTTGAAAATATCCCGTATGCCAGTGAGGTGGCCAAACGTATTCGTGCCGAAATTTTTGAAGAAACCGGTTTGACGGCCTCCGCAGGCATCGCACCCAATAAGTTTTTGGCCAAAATCGCTTCCGACTGGCGCAAACCGAACGGGCAGTTTGTGCTGCCGCCGCAAAAAATCATGGCGTTTTTGGAGAGCCTGCCGTTGGGTAAGATTCCCGGTGTCGGCAAAGTCACGCTGAAAAAGATGAATGCCCTCGGTATGCAAACTGCCGGCGATTTGCGCCGTTTTGAGCGCGGCGAACTTTTAAACCATTTTGGCCGCTACGGCTACCGTCTTTATGATTTGGCACGCGGTATCGACGAGCGGCCGGTCAAAGCTGAACGCGAACGCCTGCAAATCTCAACCGAAATCACTTTGCCCGAAGATTTGTCTTTGGCGCAGGCTTCAAGCCATTTGCCGCACCTTGCCGAAGACCTCTGGCGGCAGATTGAACGCAAAAACGTCGAAGCCAAAGGCGTTACCCTCAAGCTCAAAACCCACGATTTCCGCATTATCACGCGTTCGCTGACGTATTCTTCCGTCCTTCCCGACAGCGCCTCTCTGCTTCAGGCGGCGCATACTTTGTTGCAACGCATACCGCCGCAACGCGAAGACGCCTTCCGCCTGATCGGTATCGGCGTGAGTCATTTGCTGCCGAAAAACCAGCAGCAGACGCTTTGGTTATAAAGAAATAGAAAAGCATTCTTTCCGTTTGAAGATAGGGCGCAGGACAATATTGTTCCATAACCATATCGGTAGCCGTTTAAACAGGCCGTCTGAAAATTATTAGGAACAACCAGCCATGTCTTTATTCCGCCCACAATTCTGGAAAATCCCCGAAATTAGCGATGACGAACGCCGCCGCCTGCCTGAATTGGCTACTGCTTTGGAGCGCCGTTTGCAAGACATTGCCGCGCGCTATCCGCAAGCCGTGTTCGCATCCAGCCTTGCGGTTGAAGATATGGTCATTACCGATGCCGTGTGCCGTCTGAAACTGCCCATCCGCATCATTACGCTCAATACGGGCAAACTCAATCCCGAGACCGCCGCGCTGATTGCCGAAACCAATGCGCGTTATCAAACCGAATTGGAAGTGTTTTATCCCAACCAGCAAACCGCCGATGAATTTGAAGCGGAATTCGGCACGACCGCCATGTACGACAGCGTCGAGTTGCGCCGCCGTTGCTGCCATATCCGCAAAATCGAACCGCTCAACCGCGCTTTGCGCAACGCCCCCGCATGGCTGACCGGACAACGCCGCAGCCAGTCCGAAACGCGCAGCGAATTGAATTTTGAAGAGCTGGATACGGGCCGCAACATCACCAAATTCAATCCTATTTTCGATTGGGAAGAGCAGGATGTTTGGGCATATGCGCACGAGCACCAAGTTCCGCTTAATGCGCTGTATCATCAAGGCTATCCCAGCATTGGGTGCGAACCCTGCACGCGCCCGGTCAAGCTGGGCGAAAATATCCGCGCCGGACGATGGTGGTGGGAAAGCAAAGATAGTAAGGAATGCGGTTTGCACAAATAATCAAAGGCCGTCTGAAAACGTTTCAGACGGCCTTTTTGACGGCTTAATAAAATGATTTATCAAGAATTTGTTTTTCGTTCAACAAAAGTGGAAAGCAGGGCGGTATCGATGTCCCATTTCCAAATGCCTCTATCCGAGCCGTCCATGCCGCGTAGGAAGAGGTAGCGGATGGCGATTTTGGGCAACGGCTTGCCGCGCAGGGCATAGTAGCGCGCGATGGCAACGGCGTAGATTAGGGCTTGCAGGTAGTAGTGATGATGCGCCACGGCTTCGTTCATCGCCTGTTGCGTGTACGCGCTTGCATCATTGCCCAAATGGTTGGATTTGTAGTCGATTAAAACGACATTGCCGTCAGAATCTTGACAAACCATATCGATGAAGCCGTTCAAATAGCCTTGTAAATCATGGAAATCAAGCAGTTGCGCGGCTTGGACGCATTCGGGTGGCAGGTTTGCTTCGCTTGAAGCAAACCAACGGCGCAAGTCGTCCAGTTTGAAATCATCCATGTACAGGGTGAATCCCATTTCGGGCAGGCGTCGGGTCGGCGGAATCTGCGACAGGCTCTCGCCGATTAAAGGCGTCAGGCGGCAGGTATCGAGCATGGCGCTTACCGTCGGCAGCCATTTGTCTTCAAAGCTGTGGCGTTGCAAAACTTCGGCAATCATTTCGGATTGGCTCTCGGCAGAGGCGGCGAAGTCGAGTTTTTCCAACATTTCATGCAAACATACGCCGGCATTGGTGCCTCGGGGGAAATGGTGGATATCGAGGCCGTCTGAAAGTGGGGAAGGCAGGTTTTCAGACGGCATGGCACGGTCTGCGCTTTCTGCCGGGTCGATGGCAGGTTGCAAAGGCTCGTGTTGTTCGTCGGTTGACTTGGTATGTCTGCTCAAACCGGTAAAGCTGGTGTGGCGGATAAAGTCAAAATCGCGGTGTTTGATGCTATGAGCGCTCAAAGCTTGGTCTTGTTGACGGCTGTATTGGTAGACGGTTTCTAGCGGGGCTTCTTCCGTGAAGGCAAACTCCGTATTTTCAGGCGCGTTTTTGATAAAGCGTTGCCAGTTGGTTTTAAGCATTTCCACAACGTCTGTCGCGCTTTTATAGCTTTGGCTGACGCTTTCGCGGCCGGCATCCGGTAAACCTTCGAGCAGATAGGCAAAAGGATTGTTTGGCGTACAGTTTTTGTTGGCGGCGGCGTAGATGTTGAGCTGTTCTTCGGCGCGGGTAAGGGCAACATAGAGCAGACGCAAATCTTCTGCCGTCTTTTCGTCGGCAAGATGGCTTAGTTCTGCTTCCGAGGTTTGAGATTTGGCCAGCAGCTCGGTTTCGTGGTTTTCAGTATGCAGGATTTTCCAGTTTTCTTTGGAATTGTCTTTGGTATCCCACGCGAAGGGGCAGTACACCAAAGGATATTGCAAACCTTTCGACGCGTGCATGGTAACGATTTTGACCAGTTTTTCGTCGCTTTCGAGACGGATGGTTTGCGCGTCTGACGGGAAATGGCCGCTGCGCGCACGGCTGATTTGTTCGTTTAACCATTTATGCAGGGTGGCAGGGTTGCGGCTTTGGCTGTCTTCTTCGGCCAAAAGCTCCAGAATTTGATAGTAGTTGGTCAGGCTGCGTTCGTTGCCGCCTTTGAGCAGGCGTGTTTCGATGTCATGTCGGGCGGCAAACTGCTGCACGGCGGCAAAAATGCCGCCTTTCCGCCATTTTTCCATGGCCTCGGCAGACGACTCCAGCCATTTGAGCAGCTGGTGTTCGTTGTGGTTGAGTTCGTAAATCTCTTTGGCGGTATAGACGAACAAAACGCCGGTCAAGACAAAGCGCAGCCAGTCGGTTTGCCTTGGGTTGAGCCAAAAGCCGATCAGCGCGGACAGCGAGTCTGCCTCGGCGGAATCGAAAACGGACTGGCGCGACAGCAACACGCTTTGGATACGGCGCTGTTTCAGTTTCCCTGCAATCATCGCCGCTTCGTTGTTGGTACGCACCAAGACGGCAATGTCGCCGGATTCCAGCGCGCGGCCTTTGAAATTCAGACGGCCTTCGGCTGCTTCATTGAGCGCAAAGGCAATTTCATCGGCGCAATATTCGGCGGCTCGGCTGCGCAAAATCTCTTTGCCGGTTTGATCGTCTGTATTGAGCCAGCGCACTTGGATGGCGGGGCGGTGTGGCGACAGCCGGCTTTCGGCGCGGCTGGCGGAGACATCGCTGTAATCGATGTTTTCCAATACAAAGGGGTGTTTTTTTTGTTTGAACAAGGCGCTGATGCCGTTAATCAGCTTGGCATGGCTGCGGTAGTTGACGGCGAGGGTGTAATGCCTGTCCGCATCTTGCGCAGCTTGCAGATAGGCGTAAATGTCCGCACCGCGAAAGCTGTAAATCGCCTGCTTGGGGTCGCCAACGAGAAACAGCGGGCAGCCTTGTTCGATAAAAATTTGGCGGAAAATTTCGTATTGCAGCGGGTCGGTATCTTGGAATTCGTCAATCAGCGCGATTTCCCAGTTTGCCGCCGCCGCTTTTGTCAACGCGTTGCCGTGTTCATTGGTGGTCAATGCCTGATGGACGTCCAGCAGCAAATCATCAAACACGCGCTCACGGCGTGATTTTTTTTGTTCGGCAATGGATTGGTTGATGTAGGAAAGGAGGTCGAGTTGCAGGCAGATGAAGACTGCTTCTTCCGCGCTTTCCATTGCCTGCAAATCACGACCAAGATTGGCTAAGGCTTGCAGCTGAATAATTTCCGGCGCATCGGCATCAGCTTTATATTCTTTTTTCAGTTTGCTGTTGAGTGTATCGACACTGAAATGGTTTAATTTTTCTAGCGTTTGTTTGCTCAGGCGGGGCAGACGGTTGGATTCGGCGTTTGTTTTTAAATCGGTAAAAACATTTTCAAAGGTTTTTCTTTTGTAGGTTTGGCCGTTAAGTTTGGGCAAGATTGTCCAAAACGCTTTTTCCAAGTCTTCCAACTGGCCGCAAATTTTTTGCCATGTTTCTTGAAGGTTGGCTTGGGTTTCTTTCAAATCGCCTTCAGGCCGTCTGAATTTCAGATAGGGGCGGCCGGTATAGCTTTTGATTTCGGCAAGCATTTCTTCGGGCGTGTATTTCCGGTCAAAAACCAATTGTGCCAATGTGGCATCGGTTGCCACTTTTTGCCGCCAAAAGTCTTGCGCAGGAATCAGCAGCCTCTCGCGCGAGTCGTCCGACAGCTCGACATCCAAAGGCGCGCCGCACAAAAACGCGTAATCGCGCAAGACGCGCTGACAGAAGCCGTGGATGGTGTAAATCGAGGCGTTGTCAAACTGGCTCAGCGCGGCTTTGAGGCGGAGAATCAGGCGATGGCAGCTTTCCTGTCCGTCTTGCTCGCCTAAAGCCAAAGGAATCAAGCGATTGAGAAAGTCATCGGGAGATTTTTTTTCTTTTTCGTAATATTTGTTCAGGCCGTCTGAAATATGTTCCGGCTCGCCGCCCAAGGTTTGGATTTCGTTCAAAACCTGCAATACTTCGTCCAAACGCGCACGCAAACGGGTTTTCAGTTCTGCCGTCGCCGCTTTGGTAAAGGTAACGACCAGAATTTTCTCGATGTCTTTTTTTTCTAAAACAATCAGTCGGGTAAAGAGCGCGGCAATGCCGTAGGTTTTACCCGTACCGGCAGAAGCTTCGATGAGGTTGGTGCCGTCGATGGAAAGTGTGAGCGCATCAAAAGGAAGGGCGGAAGACATGGTTGGAACAGAATAATATTAGCGAGGCATTATCATAACAGAGATAGTGTGTTGTTTTGCATTGATGATAAAAATGCCGTCTGAAAACTTTCTGTTTTCAGACGGCATGTCTTAATGGCTATTAAATGACTTCAATAGTGCATCTTAGTAGCGCAAACGGCGTCTGGCGTAGCTTGGTTGGCGAGGACGGTAGGTATAACGGTTCGCCGCAGGAGCTTTACTGTCGTCATAGTAGTACGCAACATTATTACCGTTGATGGTCGTATTGTTGACGCTCAAACCGGTTGGAGAGCCGGTAGTAATAACAACATTGTCGCTTTGGATGACGTTTGCCGTATTGGTTACGCTGGCGTCGTTTTTACCTTTGGCGTTGATGCCGCCGTTTGGCTTGCCTGAAGCGTAGCTGCCGTTGACATTGACGGTCAGATTTTTTTCGTTAACGCTGCTGATCGCGCCGGAAGTATTGACTTTGTTGCCTTCTACTTCAACGGAGTTGTTGGATACCAGGTTGGTACCGTGCAGGTTGACGTCGCCGTTGTTGGCATTGATTTTAATATTGTTGCCGGCCGCTACATTCGCGCCTGTGGCGGTAGAAGAAGCGTTATCGGTTTTGTTGACACCGACAGAGCCGTTGACGTGAGGAACGGCAACACCGGTTTCAACATTGATTGTCGCACCAGCGCCGATACCGACATTAACGGCTGTACCTTGGTTGGAGGCAGTATTGGCTGACTCGGTGAAGGTTACGCCGTTGCCTGCGGTAATGTTGACGTTGTTGTTGGCGGTAATGTTGGATGCGATTTCAGCAGAGTCTTTGGCGTTGATGACAACATTGGTCGCATTCATATCGCCTTTGACGGCGGTAGATTCTTTTTTGTTTTCATCAGCGTAGTTGACGTTCAGATTGGCATTCACATCAACGTTTGAACCGTCTTTGGTGTATGCGCCGACAGTCAAAGAAGCGCCGCCTTGTTTGCTGCTGCTGTTGCTGGTGTTGTGGGCGGCAGTGTTGTGGTATGAACCTGCATCAATGTTGATCGCACCGGTAACATCGTATTTTGTACCTTCATCAGACACTTTGTCATTTGCTAAAACGATAGCATTGCCTGCGTTGATGGTGGTTACGGTTGCAGTGGATTCATTGTGGGTCGAAGAGTTGCCTTGACCTTGTGCAGTGATTTCACCACCGATGCCTTTGTTGGTGCTGATGCCGGCAGAAACGACCAAACCGCCGCCGTTTTGTTTAACATCGGATTTTGCACCGCTGTGTGCCGCTGCATGGGTAACGTTTTTGGCAGACTCAACCACATTGCCGGTCGCATTAATCACGGTACCTTCTTGATTAATATTGCCGTTTGCAGTGATGGTGGCGTTGCCGCCGGTGTTGATGTTGGATACATGGGATGTATTCGTTACGGTGGTTGCATCTGTTTTGGTGCTGGTAATGCCGACAGACAAGCCGATGCCTGCAACGTTATTTTTTTCGTATGCAGTAGCAGATACGCCCAAATCAGTTACACGGCCGGATTCGGTCACAGTGTTGCTGCCTTTGGATGCAACAATATTGACGTCATTGGCTGCGGAAATGTTGACGGATTCTTCGCCGTTGATTTGGCTGCCGCTGACGGTAACGTTTGAGTTGGAAGACAACTGGGTGTTTTTACCGGTCAAAATGCTGCCGTTCAGGCCGACAGAATGGGTGTCGGTGTGGGTATCGGTGAATTTGATACCCGCTTTGGCAGTCACGCTGCCGTTTTCTTTATTGGTTTCGATACCAGAGTAGCCTTTGATGGAATACTCGTTGACCTGTTTGTTTTCTACCGCTTTGGCAGCATCGATGGTCAAATCGCCTGCGGAAGCCAGTTGCAGTTTTTGTGCCGCAAACAATGCAGAACCGATCACATTGATGTCTTTGTTGGAAACAACGGTCAGGTCGGCATTGGAAACCAGGGTAGAACCGGTTACTTTTTCAATGCTGCTGTTGCTGCTGGCTTTAGAGGTCGTGATATTGAAAATTGTACCTTTACGCGCGCTTTGTGCGGAAGTGTCGGTGCTGGTGGCGTTTTTAATATCAACATTGCCTGCTTTGGAGCTGACGAATGTACCGGCTTGGCCTTCAACGGTACTGCCATAAACGTTGACGCCGTTTTTTGCACCCAAAACTACGTTTGAGTTGGCAGTAATGCTGCTGCCGTGCAGGTTTTCGGTACGGTTGTTTTGAACTTGGCTTTCACCGCCGAACAGGCCGCCCCAGTATTTTTTCTGGTCGTCGAGGCTGTTGGTGTTGATGGTGGTTTGAGTACCCAAGTTGATGTTGTTGACATCGGTAACGACATTGCCGTTTGCCGCAATGTTTGCGCCGTAAGTGCTCAAATCGCCTTCGGAAATCAAACCGATATCACCGGCTGCGGAAATTTTGGTTTGATGGGCGGTAGAGTTTTTGGAAGATTTTGTAGCGATACCGGTTTTCAGGGCGGCAGTTTCATTTTTGAAGCTGACATAAGTCGAGCTGCTGTTGGTTTCGCTGTTGCTGCTTAATACGATGCCTTGTTGGGCGGCAATGCGAGCATCAGCAGCTGAGTTCAGTTCGGTCGCGTCCAATTGGACTTTGCCTGTGGTGGCAATATTGACAGAACCGGCATTGATTTTGGTTTGATGCAGGCTTTCGTCAGTAGAGGAGCTCAGGTTGTTGTTGTACCAAAGGCCTTTGCTTTGAGTGTGGTCGGATTCTGTACGGTTGGTTGTTTTTACCGCGTTAGAATTGATATTGCCTGTGGCAGAAGCAGTCAGCGCTCCGGCATTGATGTTGGCTGCGCTCAGGTTGAGGCTGCCGCTATTGTTCAAAGTCAATGACTCGGATGCATTGATATTGCTGGCGGTAAAGTTTTCAGTTTTGTTGCGGTCTGAACGGAAGTGCTGAACATTTTGCGCTTCTTTGCCGCTGGAAGATTTATTGGCGGAATGGCTGGTAACCGTGCCTTTGATGTCGGTATCACGGGCAAACAGTTCCATTTGTGCGCCGGTCAGATTGGCGGACTGGATGCTCAGGTTGCCTTTGCTGTCGATATTCAGGTAGCGGGTACCGGTAATGGCGGCATTTTGAATGTTTTGTTTGGCGCGTTTATCGGTCGCGTGGATGCGGATGGTACCGGCGCGCATACTGCCGAAGATATGGCCGTCAAGCACCGGCGCATTTGAAGCTGCGTCCAATGCTTCGATTTGTGCGGTTTTGTAGTCGAAGTTGCTTTTGCCTGAAGAAACGTTGATGGCATCGGCGGCATTAACATTGGCTGATTTGCCGACAACAACTTGCGGCGCGAGCAGGTCAACTACGCGGTTGCCGCTCAAATTGCCGTTTACTTGCAGTTGTTTGCCATTGTCGCTGATATTGAAAGATTTCAACGCGCCGTCTGAAACGGTTGGCGTACCGACAACCAAGGATGCGCGGTTGGCATTCAGGATGCTGCCGCCGTTGTGGGTAATGCCGTTAGGGTTTGCCAAAACATAGTCTGCGGCAATACCGAAGATCTCTTGCTGACCCAAGATTAGAGAAGGGTTTTTGCTGACCACTTCGTTCAAGATCACAGATGCGGCCTGACCTTGGAAATTTTTGTTGGCAGACAGGTTTCCGGCCAGTTGGGATTTACCGGCAGACAGGGCGTTATTCAAAACGGCACCGTGTTGGGAAACGTTGTACTTGTTATATTGGTTGTGAGAAAGACCTTGGGCCGTCGGTGCGGCAATGTTGACGATGTCAACATTGTGTTGCTGCTGTACCGAAGTTTGGCCGATGGCTTCGATATTGGCGGCTACCGCTGCATTTCCCAGGAATGCAAAGCACACGGCGACAGTTACTTTGCCGGAAGCTGAGAGCTTAGGCTGATATAAAGTGTCGATTTTCATGGATTTTAATCCTTATTTATCGTGATGGAGATTGAATCAGAAATCCCATATTGGGTATGGGATTTCTGTTGAGGAAATTTTTGAATGTATTAACATTGTTATGAAATTTTTTACAATCATACCACCAGTACGGCCTTGTGTGCACTATTTCAAATGCAAATAAAAACCGCTCATCTTATTGATATTAATGGAAAATTAATAATGTTAAGATGAGCGGTTTATATATTGGATAAAAGGATATATATTTACATAATTTTAAAATGGAATGCGTAAAGAAACGGTCACATGATCCTGTGTTTCGCTGTTTGATTGGTTGGGCATGCGCACAAAACCTTTGCCGTAGTCGGCAGAAAGCTGCCATTTGTCCGCCTTGCCCAAATTCAAACCTGCCACTAAGCCCATGGCGCGTTGCGAACCTTCGTGATGATTTTTGGCAACACCGATGTCTGCGCCCAGATAAGGTTCGATATAGATGCCGTGAGGCGTATTGCGGCGGAAATAAACGGTATTGCTCAACAGGACTGCGCTGCTTGCGCTCAAAGAAGTCGAACGGAAACCGCGTACATTTTGATAACCGACGATGTCCATTTCTTTGGCGGCAAACAAATCATGCGGGCTATATTGGGCATCGATTTGGTGATGGTTGCGCACGATCCATTTGCCCAATGGGCGGTTTTGAATCAAATTGCTTTGCAAGGATACAGAGGTATAGCGTTTGTCGAACGGTGTGTGTTCGGTATTTTTTGCAAACCCTTGTTCCACGCCGATATTGTTGAGCCAAATGCCGTTTGGCAGGATGGCCGTGTGCGACAGGCCGACTTGTGCCGAATAAATTTCCGGGCTTTGCAATTCCAGTTTGCTGTCGGCAAATTTTGCAGTCTGTTTCACATAGTCGATGCCGGCATAGGCGGAGGCAATGTGTTTTTGACTGCGTGAGAATACGCGGTCTGCTTTGATTCCTGCTGCTTTGGATTGGGAGCGGTAGGCGTAGCGCGTTACGCTGGGCGTTAGGATGCTTTGCGATTGCGACGCGGCGGCGTAAGTGCTGAATGTCCATGCGCCATAAGGAACTTGGTAGAACAGGCTGCCGCCGCGACTGTAATGGCTGTCGTGGTTGTTTAGATTGGTGTAGCCGTTTAGATAAAGGGAATCGCTCAATCCCAACGGGCTGCCGATATTCAGGCTGCCGCGCAGTGTCGTGGTATTGGGTTTGCTGCCTTTATTGTCGATGGTAATGCTGCCGCCCCAATGTTTTTCGGCATCGTTGTTGAGTTGGATGGAGGCGGTGCCGTCATCATGCGGATAAACATCGATGCTGACGTTGTTGCCGACAACATGGTTTGCCTGTTCGATACCTTGGTCGAGGTATTGGATGTTCAGCGGTTTACCTTGATGATTGGGGAAGAGGGTGTCGACGTTAACTGTACGGGAGCCGCCGGTAATCTCACGGATTTTGCCTTCGATGACGGCCAATTTCAGGATGCGTTCAGGCGTGGTTTCAAATTTGATTTGCGTGTGCGGATAGCCTTGAGCGATATATTCGGCAACGATATCCCGGTTCAGTTGGTTGATGTTGTTTTGATTGATGCATTTGGGGAGCTTGGCTTCAATCTTTTTGGAATCGATGAGCGTAATGCCGGAAAGTTCGATACCGGTGTAATCCAAACATTCGGTATTGTTTTCAGACGGCACCTCTTGTGCAACCGTGTCGTTATCTTGTTTTTTCTGTAAATCCCATGCCGACTGCTCGCGTTTTTGGATTTCGACCGAATGAATCTGATCGAGATTGTCGCGGAAGTCTTTGTCGAATTGGTTGGGTACGTTTTTATCGATTTGATCAAGCGGATTGGGTGTATTGGCCGTATAGGCGTTCAGTGCGGAGAGAATCAATACGGGCAGGGGAAGAAGGCGGGATTTATACATGGTGTCGTAATTTTATAGGGATAATAATTGGGTTTATTTTATCGAAAATAGCTGCTTGGGGCGTATCGGTTTTTATCCTTGTCTGTAATCAGGGTTTATTAAGCAACAATGGGATAAATTTCTATGATAATACCATAAAAATATTAAGGGAATTTAAATAACAAAAACCTGCCTTGGAAAAGGCAGGTTTTTTCAGACAGCCTGAGAGCCGTTAAAGATTTTGCAAACGCTCGACAGAAGGCGCGTAGTAGTAAGCACCTGATACGGCTTTAGACAAATATTTCAGCAGTAAGTCGGTTTTGCCGTCTGCATCGCCGAACATATTGAGCAGTTGAACTTCGATATTGTGCAGCGTGTTGCAATAGGAAGTAAACATCAAACCATGTTCGCCGCTGATTTTGCCGAAGGGCAGGCTGCGGCGGACAATTTTCAAGCCAACGCCGTTTTCTTTGACGTTGACGCGGCCGAGATGGGAGTCGGGCAGGCGTACATCTTTGCTGAATTCGTCATTGGCTTCTTTGCTGCGGCCAACGCTGGCTTCTTGTTCGGCAGTAGGAACGGCATCCCATTTTTTCAAATCGTGCAGGTATTTTTGCAGCAAAACATAGCTGCCGCCGGCATCAGGCTTGCCTTCGGGGATGATGGCAACATTGCGCACATTGTCATCGCCCTGCGGATTTTCCGTGCCATCGACAAAGCCGTCCAAGCCGCGGTCTTCATACAGGCGCAGGCCGTGTTCTTCAGTGGATACGCGGATGCTGTCGCCGAATGCGCTGAAAACAGATTGAGCCAAGGCATAAGCGGCTTTTTGCTCGGTGGCTTGAATGTGGATATAGAGGTCGTGTTGGGTGGAAGGGGCGAGGCCATTGCCCAATTCAGGGAAAGGTTTGATTTCTCTGCCTTCGTCAGTATGGCCGAACGATTGCCATGCGCGGCTGCCGAAGGCAATGGTCAAACCCAAAATATCATTCGGAAAACGGGTTTTTAATTTGGCCAGAGCCTCCAAAGAAAGACGGCAGGCAGATTTGATGTCTTCATTGCGGCCGTCTGAAATGTCTGCTTCGATAAAAATACCGGCTTGTGCGTGATCAGGAATAATAGCTGATTGAGGTTGGCTCATGATGATTCCTTTCAAAATATTATGGGTTTTTACGTGGGGGATTATACACTGAAAGTTTCAGACGGCCTAAAATCTGCCTTTTGATTTTTTAGGGCGGAAAGGCATGTTTGGCAAGATGTTTTTTGTGAGCGTCATTCTGTTGCAAGTGTTTACATTCGGGCTTGGGCGTTCGCTGCAATGGCTGTTTGCGCCTTGGATAGGCAAAGTCGGCAGACGTTGGCTGATGGGTATTTCCTATTTCATTACAAACGGCTTGTTGGTCGGCTTGCTGCTGGAGTTGGGGCATATGATGTTCCGCGTGGTGGCGTTTTGGATGGTGATCTTGCTGTTTGTAATGTATGCCGCGTTGGCGACATTTATCCTGTATCTTTTGCTGCGCCGTTTTGTGGCACGCCAACCGCTTTCTCGAAGCCTGCGGCTGTTTGCGCCTTTGTTTGTGGCCGGTTTGCTCGGTTTTGGGATGTATAACGCCTATACGCCTGTTGTTCACCATCAGACTGTATTCATCAATAAGAAAATGGATAAGCCGCTGCGTATCGGCGTCGCCAGTGATTTGCACTTGGGGATTTTGTTTGGCGCGCGTCAATTAGACAAGCTGACGGACATTATGAAGCAGGAACAAGTCGATATGGTGTTGCTGCCGGGCGATTTGATGGACGATACCGTCGATGCATACCTGAAAGAAAACATGAAACCGCATTTACAGAAGCTGACTGCGCCGATGGGCGTTTACGCCACTTTGGGCAATCATGATTGGTTTCGCGATCAGAAGCGCATCAAACATGAATTGGAAGCGGCAGGTTTGACGGTTTTGGCCAATCAGGTTTTGGAAGTGAATGGTGTGTTGCTGGTAGGGCGGAGTGATGATTTGGATCGCAAGCGCCCCAGTGCGGAGCAGCTTTTAGAAGGTCAAAATACCCAATTACCGGTTTTATTGATGGACCACCGTCCTACTTCAATCGAAACCCATGCCCGGCTGCCGATTGATGTGCAGGTTTCCGGCCATGTCCACAACGGCCAAGTTGCACCTGCCAACCTTATCGTCCGTACGCTTTATCGTCTTGCTTACGGTTATGAGGAGATCGGCAACGGCCATTTCTTCACCACTTCTGGCTACGGCTTCTGGGGCATTCCCCTTCGTTTGGGTTCGCAATCAGAAGTGTGGGTTATCGACATCAAGTCAAGGCATTGAAATAAAAATATAAACTTCAGGCCGTCTGAATTTCAGACGGCCTTTTTTATGAAAATTGGGAAAAAATATTGAAATTGGATTATAATCGATGTTAATAAAATCAGCCACCGATATGAGTGGCATCATAACTAGGGAACTCACTATGGGCATTATCAGTCTTGTACTTATCTTCGTATCAATCGCCGCCGTCTTATTGTATTTCAAACAACAGTTGAAAGACCGCAAAAAAGACTGTCGCGAATCCTTTGTCTCTTTGCGCATTGCGCTCGACTGCCGACATCAGGCCGTCCGTCATGTATTGGATGCATACAGCAAACATCTGTACGAGCAGGGCATTGCATCGGATCAACACGTTCAGCAGATGTGTACCGAAGTCGAAACTGCATTGGCGCAAACTGCCAAAACATTTTCCGAATACAAAATCAAACATCTGTGTGAAGCCGAAACAGCATTGAATTATGCGCTGAAAAAATTGCAAACTGCTGTCAACGGCCTTTTGAAACAGTATCCTGATGAGCAATTGGCCGGTTTGATGGAAATGCTGGATGCTGCAGAAGCGGAAGTCGCATCGGCACGTCGCACTTACAACCGCAGAGCCGGAAGCTACAACCATCATTTGAACAAGCTGCCCAACCGCCTTGTCGCCAAGCCATTAGGCTTTGACAAGCAGGCAGGATTGGTTCGTTTTACGGAAAACCAAACGCAACGCATGAGCAGTAATATGTTGGCTTAAAAATTAAGCAGTTCGCTGAATAAGTGATAAACAAAAGGCCGTCTGAAATATTAATTTCAGACGGCCTTTTGTGTGCTCTTAATGAAAAATACTTAGGCTTTGGCCAATTTATTGGGCAAAGCGGATCAGGCTGTCGGCAAGCTTATCGGCTGCAGTTTCATAACCTTGTGCAGAGAAGTGAACGCCGTCTTTGGCTGCCAAGCCTTGAGCCATCCAGCTTTTCATGCTGCATGCCCCGCCCATCGCATCCTGCCAAGACCAGAACATGATTTTTTCGTCACGGGCAACGCGTTGCTGCATTTGTTGTACTTCGCTGAGTAAGACCGGACGGTTGCCACAGCTGCCGTAGGCAGTTTTCAAAGATTCCGGAGCGCCGAGGATCAGGATACCTGCGTTGGGCAGGGTATTTTTGATTTGACGGATGTAATTGCGCCATGTCCGCTCGGTAGAGGAAATATCGAGGTTGCCGGAAAAGGCTTCGTTGGTACCGTAGGCAAGGATGATTAAATCGGCTTTGGTTTGTGCCAAATCTTCCCACATACCCGGCCGCCATTTTGACCATTGGGATAACTGTGCGCCGTTGATGCCCATGGCGGAAACGGTTACGCCGCGTCCTGGGCGTTCGATATTAATGAAACCGATTTGCCAAGGCATGCTGCTGCTGAGCGTCATTGGCAGGGAGGCGTTGGTATGCAACAGTTGCCAGCCGTTTTGTTTGGCCGGGATTTCGCGGCCGTTGACGGTCAGGGTTTGCTCGGACCAAACCGGTTTGCCGAAAATGGAGATTTGTTGCATATCCATGCTGCCATCGGCTGCGCTTAAGGTAACGCTGCCGCCATCGGCGCGTGCTTCAATACCGCCGAAAGAAAAATCGCTGTGTGATTTGCGGCTGCTGATGGTGTTCCAACCGCTGCCGCTGTAACGGACGGTAGCCATACGCTGGCCCTTGACGGTGTTGGGATAAACCCAACCGATGCCGCCATTGCCCCATTGTTGTTGCAAACGGCGACGCAGGCGGTCGGTGAAATAGTCGCCGGCGGTGTGTGAGTCGCCGACTTGGATAATGCGGAACTTGCCGTCTGACGTATGGTTGAGCTGTTGCAGTTTGTTCAGCCAGGCAGGGCGGTTGGAGCCATAGTTGCTTAACAGGCCGTCATTGGTTGCGCAGGCGGTAATAGGGAGTGCGAGAAGCGTGAGGAGTAAGGTTTTATTAAATTTCATGGTTGTGTATCGTGTGTAAAATTAATTTTTTCCATAATTTTTCCGGCCAGTAGTTTTTGGCCTTCTGCGGAAAAGTGAATGCCGTCCTTGCTGCGGTAACGGATGATTTTTCCATCTACTTTGACAGAGTCGGCATATTCTTCTGCGCCATTGCTCAACAGTTTGTCGGTCGGCAGCCAGATGGCTTGAGGCGATACTGTACCCGACAGGATTTTGTCGAGGTAGCGCATCTGTTCGTTGAGCTTGGCTTTTTTCATGTAAGGAATGCCCAGCCAAATGACTTGGACATCATGTGCGGAGGCTGCATCAAGAATACGGCGGACGCGGTTGAGGTATTCTGCCTCCCATTCGGGGGAAGCGAACTTCAGATATTTTTTACCCATCGGGAAATCCCAAGGGTCGTTAGGGCCTAAGAATACAACCAAAACGCGGATGTCGGGTTCTTTTTGCAAAGTTTGTTCGATGGTTTTTGGCCAGTCGAAGAAATTGGGGTAGGACAAACCGGTACTTTGTTTGCTGAGGTTGACTGATTGTACGCCATATTCTTGCTTGAGGTGTTTTTGTACGAAAGGTGCAACGCCCTGCATCAGCGAGTCGCCGGCAAAGAAAACTTTATTGCCTTTTTTCAATACAACCTGCGTTGCCGACTGATCAGCCTGATTGCTTGGCTCGCTGGCGACGGTATCCGTATTGTTAGCCGCATCAGAAGCGGCAGTCTCTTTTTGATTGTCTGATGTTTCAATGTTTTCCGTATTTTCAGACGGCCTTGTTGTTTCAATGCCAGAGTTTTCCGAAACCAAAGCGTCTTCTGCTTCCAGCGAAGCTTTCAGGCCGTCTGAAAATTCGTAGGCTTTTTGTTGCCAATCCGCACCGATACGCCACCAAGCGTATTCGGATAAAGGCTCAAGCGGGCTGTTCTCATGATAGGTCTGCTGCCAATAGGCATTGATGGAGTTTTGGGCAAACCACGTCAGCGCAACCGCACTGAGCAGAATCGAAACAAACAGGGAGATAAAGCGTTTCATGTTCTGCTCCTTAGAAGTTGGCGTAAATAAAGCCTGGAATGCCGGACGGGGCGAAGACGATAATCAGGGCGAGGATAAGCGTGATGGGGATAAACCACAGCCATGCAGGCAGTTTGTCCAAGCCTTTTACCGATGCTTCAAATAAGCGAAGCAAATACGGGTACAGCAAAAGCATCAGTGCAAATGCACCCAGCAACATGAGGTCGGTCGGCAGAGGCGCGTTCCAACCTTTGTCATTGGCAAATAATGCGCTGAACAGCATTTCCGTATCGGCAAGCGTTGCGCTGTTGAACACGACAAAAGCGAAACAAACGAAATGGAAGGTAAACAGCCAGGCAAGCGGTTTGCCGATTTTCAGACGGCCTAAGGCATTGCGGCCGACGATTTTGTCGCCGCAGTTAAGGAATACCAAAGCCGCACCGTGCAGTGCGCCCCAAATCAAAAAGCTCCAGCCGTAGCCATGCCAAATGCCGGAAAGCAACATGGCAATCATCAGGTTGAGCTGGGTGCGTCCGAAGCCTTTTTTGCTGCCGCCCAAAGGGATATAGATATAGTCGCGAATCCAGGTGGACAGGCTGATATGCCATCTGTCCCAGAAGTCGCGGATGTTGATGGCGCGAAGCGGCGCGGCAAAGTTTTTCGGCAGCTGGAAGCCGAGCAGCATGGCCAAACCGATGACCAAATCCGAGTAGCCGGAAAAGTCGAAAAAGAGTTGGAAGGTATAGCCATAAATCGCAGACAACACACCCCAGCCATCGAACTGGGCCGGATTTTCAAAAACAGGCGATACCCAGCCTTCCGCCAATACGCCGGCAAGCCACCACTTTTTGGCAATGCCCAACACAATCAGGCCGACCGCCAAAGCCGGATAAATCAGCTGGCGTGCCTGTTTGGTGCGGATTTGCACCAATGCCCCCGCTTGTTCGCCGTCTATGCTTTTAAAAGCTGTCGCACGGATAATCGGGCCGGATGTGATGGTGGGGAAGAAGCTCAGATGCAGTAGGAGCTCGTGCCATTCAAAACGGTCTCCTTTAGGCTCGCGGTAGCAATACACCAAGTAAGCCAGCGATTGGAAAGTGTAATAAGACAAGCCCAAGGGCAAAAGGATATCGATGACGGCGCTTTGCCCCGTATATTGCTGAATAATCGGGCGGAAAAAGTCGAAATATTTGAAGAAACACAAAACAGTCAATGCCGCCGAAATACCGCAACCCAGCCAAAATTTGCGGATATTCTCGTTTTCAGAAAACATCAGCACGCTGATCAGGTAAACCACAGACGAGTAAACCAAAATCAGCGCGGCAAAAATGGGGTCGATACGGTAAAGCCAGCCCAGTCCGGCAACCAAAAGTAAAACGTTTTGAACTTGCGGCAAACGTGCAAATGCCCAGTACAGCGGCAAAAATACGATAAAGAATACCGCAAACTCAATAGACAGCAACGGCATGACAATTCCTTGATGTGTTTAAACTTTCAAACTTTTCGATTGATTGTTATTTTTTGGCGTTAAGTTTTGCACGGATGACTTCGACTACCGCGGGTAAAATCGAAATCACGATGATTGCCGCCATGACTAAGCCCAGATTGTTTTTGACGACGGGGATATTGGCGAAGAAGTAGCCTGCATAGGAAAACGACAATACCCACAACACCGCGCCGATAATGTTGTAACGGATAAACGTCGCGTAGTGCATATCGCCCATGCCTGCGACAAATGGCGCAAACGTCCGCACAATCGGCACAAAGCGGGCAATGATGATGGTTTTGCCGCCGTGTTTTTCATAGAACGCATGGGTTTTTTCCAAATACGAACGGCGGAAAATTTTGGAATCCGGATTGGCAAACAGTTTTTGTCCAAAATACTTGCCGATCATAAAATTGGCCGCATCGCCTAAAATGGCAGCCGCTAAGAGCAGCAATACCATGACGTGGATATTCATGCCGCCGATGGCAGCAATACCGCCGGCAGCAAACAGTAGCGAGTCGCCGGGTAAAAATGGCGTTACGACCAAACCGGTTTCGCAGAAAATCACAACAAACAAAATCGCGTAAATCCACGGGCCGTATTGGGCGGAAAGGTGGACAAGGTGTTGGTCGATATGGAGGATGAAATCGATAATGGTAGAAATCACTAGGGTTCCCAAATAAAAAGGCCGTCTGAAAAAGAACAGACAAATGTTTCGGCGAGAAGTTCGACATTGTAAAACCAAAGCGGAATAAAACCAATGCCGTAAGCGCATCAAGATATGTTTAGAAGTGCAGATATGTTGCAGGTATAGGCTTCAGACGGCCTTTATCCTTGATGGTGGACGGCAAAACAACGTAAAATAAAGCCGATTTCAACCTAACCGGTGCGCCTTTGTGAACCAGCTCATCTTCGATTTTGCCAGCCATGATTATCCAGGCTTCGACAAATTTCTGGGAACAGAAAATGCCGAGCTGGTGTATGTGTTGCAGCACAAACATGGGCAATTTATCTATGTTTGGGGCGAAGAGGGCGCAGGCAAAAGCCATCTCTTGCAGGCATGGGTCGCACAGGCGCTCGATGCCGGACGAAATGCCCTCTATATTGATGCCGCCGCCACGCCGCTGACAGAAGCCGCATTGGATGCGGAATATCTTGCCATTGACCAAATCGAAAAGCTTAATAATGAAGAACAGGCTTTACTGTTTGCCATATTCAACCGCTTCCGCAACAGCGGCAAAGGCTTTTTGCTTTTGAGTTCCGAATATACGCCGCAGCAACTCGTTATCCGCGAAGACCTGCGCACACGCATGGCGTATTGCTTGGTTTACGAAGTCAAACCGTTGACCGACCGGGAAAAAATCGATGCGCTCGTCAGCATGGCGGCTGCCCGTCAGGTAACCATCGATCCGGAAATTTTCGAATACCTGCTGAACCATTGGCGGCGCGATATGGACAGCCTGATGCAAATGCTCGATACCCTCGACAACTACGCCGTTATGATGGGCAAGCGCATTACTTTGCCGCTTTTGCGCCAGCTTTTAAAACAACAGGAAACCCAATGAAAAACCTTGCCATTTTCGACCTCGACAATACCTTAATCAATACCGATTCGGATCACTCTTGGCCGCAATACCTGATTAAAAAAGGCATAGTCGATGCGGCTGAAACCGAGGCGCAAAATGAAAAGTTCTACCAAGACTATCAAAACGGTTGTCTTGATATCGATGCCTTCCTCAAATTCCATCTCGCACCTTTAGCCCGTTTCAGCAAGGAAGAATTGGCTGAGTTTCATCGCGAGTTTATGGCCGAATATATTGTTCCGCACATTTCTCCGATGCAGCGTATGTTGGTGCAAAGCCATCAAATGGCGGGCGATGAAATGTTGGTTATTTCTTCGACCAACGAGTTCATCATTACCCCGATCTGTCATCTTTTCGGTATTCACAACATTATCGGTACACAGCTTGAAACCGGCGAAGACGGCCGATATACCGGCAACTATGTCGGTACGCCCAGCCTGAAAGAAGGCAAAATTACCCGATTGAACCAATGGCTTGCCGAGCGAGGCGAGACCTTTGAAAGCTACGGTAAGGTTTATTTTTACAGCGACTCCAAAAACGATTTGCCGTTGCTGCGTATCGTGAACGAACCTGTCGCCGTCAATCCGGATGCAGAGCTGGAAAAAGAAGCCAAAGCAAAAGGTTGGCCGATTTTGAATTTCAAATAACGACGAATCAGGCCGTCTGAAATATTTAATCTAACCACAACCCTAATAAGGACTAAAACATGAAAACGACTAAACTCCTCGCCTCAGCCCTGTTGTTTGCCGCTGTATTCGGTACCGCAGAAGCAGCCGATACCGAAACCTTGGAAGCCATGAAAGCGCAAAATGGCAGCGTTAAAACCGTTTTGATGGATGTCTTCACAACTCCTGCCGGCAATGTTGACCGCGTGAATATCATTCAATCCAGCGGCAATCCTGAAATGGACGAACGCGCAGTGAAAAGCGTTTCCAAATATCCTTATCCGAAACGTAAAACTGCATCTAAATATCAGCACGCCGTTACTTTTGAAACCAATGTTGAAGTAATCAACAACTGATTCGGACGCAAGGCCGTCTGAAAAACAGAAGGCGTTTTGATTGGGAAATTCCCTGTCAAAACGCCGTTTTATTCTTTAAACAAGTATAACCAAAATTTCCGTAAAACCACACGCTCCGGTGCTATACTGAAACAAATAAACCGCTTCATTACACATCATGTCTCCCCGTCCAGTTACCATTACTTCCTACAATATGCACAAAGGCATGTCTGCGCTCAACCGCAAAGTGCAGGTCAACCGTATGGCTGACGCGCTGGGTACATTGGGTTCGGACGTTTTGTTTTTACAAGAAGTCCAAGGACAACATCTCAACAGAAGCCGCCGTACCGACTTCCCCGATGCGCCGCATTACGACATCATCGGCGACAGCCTCGATTATCATCGCAGCTATGGTAAAAATGCCGTGTATCCCAAACGACACCACGGCAACGCCATTCTCAGCCGCTTGCCGCTGAAAACGGAAAACAACCTCAACATCAGCGTCAATAAACTCGAACAACGCGGCCTGTTGCATTGCGAGGTCGTGCCCGAAGGTTGGGAAGATCCGCTGGTGTGTCTGTGCGTCCACCTCAATCTGCGCGAGCCAGACCGCCTCAAACAATACCGAGCCATCAGCGACTACGTTGGCCGGTACATTCGTCCGGAAAGCCCTTTGATTATTGCCGGCGATTTTAATGACTGGCGGCAGAAATCAGCGCGTGAGCTGGGCAGTGCATTAGATTTGAACGAAGTATTTGTCGATAATACAGGCAAACGCCCCAAAACCTTCCCTTCGCGCCTGCCCATCCTAAGCCTCGACCGCATTTACACGCGCAATCTTGATGTCATCGATTCTGAAATTCACAACAGTAAAGACTGGCAACATTTGTCAGATCATCTGCCATTGAGTGTAACGGTTAGGCCGCATCGTAAAATGAATATGAAATCAGATAGAAAAATGTAAGGCTGAAATTTTTTAAAGCAAAGTACTATTGGCAATGTATCGAAAGAAAAAGTTTTTCACTCAGATATTTGAGACAAAAACAGGCCGTCTTAAAAGTTTCAGACGGCCTGTTTAAGTTTATAAAAAAGCGCAAACCTTTTTAAATCAAAAGTTTGCGCTTTAAATCTGGTGGAGGCGGGGGGAATCGAACCCCCGTCCGAAAGTCCTCTACAGAGCGTTCTACATACTTAGTTGTGTCTATTTAGAATCTCGTTCCCATCATGCCGACCAACAGGCCTTCAGGGAACCAGTTACCTTAAATCTCGTTTTCTACCAAGTAACCCGACAGAAAACCAGTCAATGTAGAATGACGTTGCGGTAGCTTGCACTACACAGCCCATTGACCAACTGCTGCAACGGCAGGCCTTAAGCGGCCAGTGCGTAAGTTTCGTCGTTTGCGACTATTTAAATTCAGTGTTTAACGGGAAATCTGAGACCCCGGTATGCCCGCATCTGCTTTGCAACCCCCGTCGAAACCAAGATCGCCCCCAGATAGGAAAAGTCGATTATACGCATGTCAGCGTGCTTTGCCAAGCTGCCGATTGATTGAAAAGGCCGTCTGAACAGCAGTTTGCTTTTTCAGACGGCCTGTTTGGTTTAGGTTTATTGATGGTAGTTTTGCAAGAAGCGTTTGAGTTTGTCCATGGCTTCTTCGATTTGATGAACGGGCGGCAGGGTAACGATACGGAAGTGGTCCGGGCGTATCCAGTTGAAGCCTGTACCTTGGACGAACAAGACTTTTTCACGCACGAGCAAGTCGTAGACGAATTTCATGTCGTCATGAATGCCGTACATTTCGGTATCGATTTTTGGGAACATATACATCGCGCCCATCGGTTTGACGCAGGAAACACCGGGGATTTGGTTGATCAGTTCCCATGCCTTATTGCGTTGTTCCAACAGGCGGCCGCCAGGCAGGATAAATTCGTTGATGCTTTGATAGCCGCCCAAGGCCGTCTGAATGGCGTGTTGCATCGGCGTATTGGCACACAGACGCATGGAGGAGAGCATATCGAGGCCTTCGATATAGCCTTTGGCATGATGTTTCGGACCGTTGAGAACCATCCAGCCTTGGCGGAAACCGGCTACGCGGTAGGCTTTGGAGAGGCCGTTAAACGTAATGGTCAGCAAGTCGGGGGCGAGGGCGGCAATGTGATGGTGTACGGCACCGTCGTAAAGAATTTTGTCGTAAATTTCGTCGGCGAAAATAATCAGGCCGTGTTTACGCGCCAGTTCGGCGATTTCGAGCAGGATTTCTTTGCTGTACACCGCGCCTGTCGGGTTATTGGGGTTGATGACGACGATGGCTTTGGTTTTAGGCGTAATTTTGGCTTCCATGTCGGCAAGGTTGGGAAACCAGTTGTTTTCTTCGTCGCATAGATAATGGCGGACGGTACCGCCTGCCAGTGTTGCGGCGGCGGTCCACAAAGGATAGTCCGGTGCGGGAATCAGGATTTCGTCGCCGTCGTTGAGCAGCGCCTGCATGGACATGGTAATCAATTCGGAGACGCCGTTGCCGATGTAAACATCGTTGACGGTAACGTCGAGCAGTCCTTTGGTTTGGTAGTAGTGGACGATGGCTTTGCGTGCGGAGTAAAGGCCTTTGGAGTCGCAATAGCCTTGCGAAGTCGGCAGGTTGCGGATGACGTCAACCAAAATTTCGTCAGGCGCTTCAAAGCCGAACGGAGCCGGATTGCCGATATTGAGCTTGAGGATTTTGTTGCCTTCTTCTTCCAGTTGCAGGGCTTTTTTGTGAACCGGGCCGCGGATGTCGTAACAAACGTGATCCAGTTTGGATGATTTAGGGAATTTCTCCATGATGTGTGTTCCGTAAAATTGTTAACAATGGGATAAATGTACTCTTTTTGTGGGTAAATTAAAAGGGTTTCAGACGGCCGAGGCTTACTTATTGCGCGCTTCAGCACGGCGAACCGTCACGCTTTTACCGCCTATGCCCCAGTTGTCCATATTGATTTCGTCGATGACGACGACGGTCGTCTCGGGATTTTTGTTGAGAACGCGTGAGAGTAATTCGGTGACGCCGCGAATTAATTCGGCTTTTTGTTCCGCACTCGGGGCTTCGCTGCCGCCGGTTACTTTGATGTTGACGTAGGGCATGGCTTCCTCCTTTGAAAATAGCGTTTATATGTTATCTTATTTTTATCAGGCCGTCTGAAATTTGATTGCAGGATTTTTCATTGCTCATGTCAGCTTTTACAAAGAATTAAGTTTTTTGGAATAGATTGTTTTTAAAATGCGGTTTTATTTTGGATGGATATCGTCATGAACCGTTTTCTTCAGACTTTGATTGTGACCGCACCGATGGTAATTGCCGCGCCTTATGTGGCGGCGGAAACGCATCCTGCGCAAAAACAGATGCAGCAGAACATTGATGCTGTGTTGAAAATTGCACGTAACACGTCTTTGACAGAGGCGCAACGTGTGAAACAGGTTGAGCAGTATGCCAACCGTTATCTGGATTATGAACGTATTTCGGCTTTGGCTGTCGGCGCGCCATGGCGTGAATTTTCTGCCAAACAGAAAACTGATTTTATCCGTGCTTTCAAAGACATGGTGATTGCGATGTACTCGCACTCTGCACTGATTGGTGCGGCGGATGCGAATGTGCGCCTGTTGCCGAAGATGACGGCAAACGGCAATAAGTTTGACGTTTTCTCGGAAATTCAAACCAAAAAAGGCACCAAGTATGAAGTAGCCTACCAGCTTTACCAAAGCGGCGGTGCGTATAAGATTTACAACATCCGCGTGGACGGTACCAGCTTGGTAACGGTATACCGCAACCAATTTGGCGAGCTGATTAAGAGCAAAGGCATTGACGGTACGATTGCGACTGTCGAAGCCAAGGGCTTGAAGAAACAATAAAGCAGATTGATAAAAGGCCGTCTGGATATTCAGACGGCCTTTTTGTGTTACGGGCTGATTAAGCACGTTTACGGAATTCGCCGGTACGGGTATCGATTTCGACTTTGTCGCCGTTTTCGATGTAAGACATCACTTGGATTTCAGTGCCGCCGACCAGACGTGCGGTTTTCATCACTTTACCGGAGGTATCGCCTTTAACGGCAGGCTCGGTGTATTCAACTTCGCGAACGATGATGGTAGGCAATTCTACGGAGATTGGGTTGCCTTCGTAGAAAGTGACTTCGCATACGTCTTCCATGCCGTCAACGATGAATTTCAACGCGTCGCCGATGTTGTCAGTTTCGATTTCGTATTGGTTGAATTCTTCGTCCATGAAGACGTACATTGGGTCGGCAAAGTAGCTGTAAGTACAGTTTTTGCGGGCCAAGATTACGACGTCGAATTTGTCGTCGGCTTTGTAGATGCTTTCAGAAGCGGCACCAGTCAGCAGGTTTTTCAGTTTCATGCTGACTTTGGCGGAAGAGCGACCGCCTTTGATGTATTCGGTTTTTTGAACAACCATAGGGTCGTTGCCAACCATGAATACGTTGCCGGCGCGCAGTTCTTGTGCTGTTTTCATTGTAGTTTTCCAATCAAATCGGTTGTAATAAAACGCGCTATTTTAGCGTATTTTTTTGTGCTTTGAAATAAAGGCGGCAAGTTTTTCAACGGCACTTTTTTGAGCAAAAAGTCCATTCCGCCATTTTGCCGCGCTTTGCCGCCATTCGTTTTGGCGTGCCGTCAGGGTTTGCCATGCTTGCAGGCGCTGGCTGTCGCTGAGTGCTTCGCCGTTGTTGAGTTCGTCGGAAAGGAGGTGGTGTGCCGTGGCGACAACATCCGGATAAACCTGATGCGCTTTGTCCCAAAACGCGTGTAGTTTGTCGAGATGGATATTTTCTTCTTGCGGATAGATGTGCCAAAAGAAAGGTTTTCCGGCGAGCTGGGCGCGAACAAAGCTGTCTTCGCCGCGTATGATGGCGCCGTCGGCAAGGTTGAGCAGTTTATCGAAATTCTGTTGTGCAACGAAAGGGATTTTGATCAGGGTAACGTGTTCGCTTTGATACATATCGCCGTCTTCAAGCAGGGCGTTTTGCGGCACTAGGCCGCTGTTTTTCAGGCTGGCGATGATTTGTGTACCTGCAAGCAGCAGGGTGATGGGTTGGCCGGCCTGTTGCCACATGGTCAGCCATTTTGCCCAAATATCGCTTTGATAGCCGAAAAGCAGCCACTCGGGCGCATTTTTTGCGGGAAGTTTGAGTTGTCGGCGTAAGGCTTCCGTATCAAGTCCGGCAGATTCTGTGTAATCGCGTTCGCGCAGCAGGCCGCCGCTTTTTTCGCTGAAACCCATAAACCAAAAGTATTTCTGTATGCCGCCGGCTTGGGGCGAGGGCATTAAGTGCAGCCTCTCGTTGCTGTCTTCCGCGCTGAGGTATTCCCAGTTGAGCCAAAGCGGTTGGTGTCGACGGATGATGGTTTGAACATTGTCGGGCAGTTCGCAAGCGAAGGTTTCGATGACGATGTCGGGGGTAGGGGCTGTATCGGTATCTTCGGCATGGTCGGTTTGCCAAGCGTGAATGCCGATGCCTTGATGGATATTGGGAATCGAGGCCAAGTCAGGGCAGAGTGCCTGAAGGGATGGGAAATCGTCTGTCCATAAATGCACTTGCCAGCCGAGTTCCCGTTGCAAAACACGCGCCAGCCGCCATGAAACGCCGATGTCGCCGAAGTTGTCGATGACGTTGCAGAAAATCCAGCAGGTATAAGGTAGGGGAGTGTTCATGGAAAAATATGCCCAAGGCCGTCTGAAAACATCAGAATGCGCCGAAATAGTGGAACAAATAAACAATCAACAAAACAATTGGGATAAACATCCATATGCTTTGCCGTTTCAATTCGGGCTCTTGTTTGAGGTGGTGTTTGATGACGTCAAAGAGGACGAATTTAAATAGGAACGTGGCTTCGCAGGCAAGGATGATGCCGTTGATGAGGTGTTGCGTTTTGTCTTCGGGCGGGTTGAGGGCAAACCATAAAAGGGTGGCAAGCGGAATCAGGCAGACGGCGAGCCAGCGCAAAAGAATAGGTTTGGACATGGCATGTGTGCAAGAAATAAAAGAAACATTATACCCTGTCGTCTTTCAGACAAGTACAAATCAGGCTATCATTCGGTTTATTTGAAGCGAACATTTATCCCTATGCAAACCCAAGCCATCATCCGCCATATCGTTCAATGGCTCAAAGATTACGCCGAGCAGGCGCGTGCCAAAGGTTTTGTCGTCGGCGTATCCGGCGGCATCGATTCTGCCGTGGTTTCCACACTTGCCGCGCAAACCGGTTTGTCGGTTTTGTTGTTGGAAATGCCGATTCGTCAGAAAGCCGACCAAGTCAACCGTGCGCAAGAACACATGGGCCGTCTGAAACAGCGTTATCCTAACGTAAAAGCGCAAAGCGTTGATTTGACCCCGGCGTTCGATACGTTTGCCTATACCGTTGACGTCAGCGAAACCGAATTTCCCAACAAACAGCTGGCACTTGCCAATGCACGCAGCCGCCTGCGCATGACGACGCTTTATTATTACGGCCAGCTGCATGGTTTGCTGGTGGCGGGGACAGGCAATAAAATTGAAGATTTCGGCGTCGGTTTCTTCACCAAATACGGCGACGGCGGCGTGGACATCAGCCCGATTGCCGATTTGACCAAAACTCAGGTGTACGCTTTGGCAGCCGAGCTGGACGTGTCGGAAGACATTCAAAAAGCCGTACCGACGGACGGTCTTTGGGATACCGAACGTACCGATGAAGAGCAAATGGGCGCATCTTATCCCGAACTCGAATGGGCGATGAGCGTGTACAACAGCCACAAGCCTGAAGATTTTGAAGGCAGACAGCGCGAAGTTTTGGCAATCTATACCCGATTGCACAAAGCCATGCAGCACAAAGTCAATCCGATTCCGGTTTGCAAGATTCCGGAAGAATTGTTTTAAGTTTGAACATCAAAAGGCCGTCTGAAAACGCTGGATTAAGGTTTTCAGACGGCCTTTTATATTTTATTTCAATAAGAATTGGGAATATGCTTGAAAAACAGCATCATCAGATACCAAAACAGCGTAGCGGCCGCCGCGCCCAGCAATACCCACGCGCTGATTTTGGCGATTTCCCGAATGGTGCGCTTTTGTTGGCGGCTGAACAAACGGTTCACAATCAATGCCGCTATGGCGCAAAAGAAAAAAAATCGCAAAAGCCTGCCAATCATTCCACATTCTCCCAAAAATATTGCCTTTAATCAGGGCAGGCCGTCTGAAGCCTCATGCACAAAACAAAAACGAAACGTTATAATACCCCTTTTGCCGCTTCACTTGGAAATTACAAATGACAACAAATGCCTCAGTGGGCATTGTAACGCCCCAGAAAATCCCGTTTGACACACCGCTTGCTCTGGAAAACGGCAAAACCTTACCCCGTTTCGACCTGATGATTGAAACCTATGGCACACTCAATGCCGACAAAAGCAACGCCGTTCTTATCTGCCACGCCCTGTCAGGCAATCATCACGTTGCCGGCAAGCACAGTGCGGAGGATAAATACGCCGGCTGGTGGGACAATATGGTCGGCCCCGGCAAACCCCTCGATACCGAACGCTTTTTTGTGGTCGGTTTGAACAACTTGGGCGGCTGCGACGGCAGTACCGGCCCTTTATCCGAGAATCCTGAAACCGGCCGCGAATATGGTGCGGATTTTCCGGTTGTAACCGTCAAAGACTGGGTGAAGTCCCAATCCATGCTTGCCGATTATCTCGGCATTCAAAAATGGGCGGCCATTGTCGGCGGAAGTTTAGGCGGTATGCAGGCATTGCAATGGACGATTTCTTTGCCAGAACGCGTTGCCCACGCGCTCGTTATCGCTTCCGCGCCTAAACTTTCCACCCAAAACATCGCGTTTAACGATGTTGCCCGTCAGGCTATTTTGACTGATCCCGATTTCCATCAAGGCCATTACCGCAGCCATCATACCGTTCCTTCACGCGGTTTGCGTATTGCGCGCATGATGGGACACATTACCTATCTTGCCGAAGACGGCTTGGGTAAAAAATTCGGCCGCGATTTAAAATCAGACGGCTATCAATACGGCTACGGCGTTGAATTTGAAGTGGAATCTTATCTGCGCTATCAAGGCGATAAGTTTGTTGGCCGCTTTGATGCCAATACTTATCTGCTGATGACCAAGGCACTCGACTACTTTGACCCGGCAGCCGATTACGGCCACAACCTCACGCGCGCCGTGGAGAATGTGCAGGCCAAATTCTTTGTTGCCAGCTTCAGTACCGACTGGCGCTTCTCGCCGCAACGTTCGCATGAATTGGTCAAGGCATTAATCGCCGCACAAAAATCCGTGCAATACATTGAAGTCAAATCTAATCACGGCCACGATGCCTTCTTGATGGAAGACGAAGCCTATATCCGCGCGGTTGCCGCTTATATGAACAACGTTTACAAGGACTGCCAAAAATGAATCTGCGCGACGATTTGCAACTCATTTACGATTGGATACCCGAAGGCAGCCGCGTACTCGATTTAGGCTGCGGCGACGGCGAGCTGTTGGCCGCGTTGGTGGAACATAAAAATTGCACCGGCTACGGCGTTGAAATCGATACCGACAGCGTGATTGCCGCCATATCCCGCGGTGTGAACGTCATTCAAGCCGATTTGGAAGAAGGCTTGGTGGCTTTTGGTGATCAAAGTTTTGATGTGATTGTCTTGAGCCAAACCATTCAAGCCATGCAGAACACGGAAAAAATCCTGCGTTGCCTGATGCGCGTGGCCAAACAGGCCATCGTCAGCTTCCCTAACTTCGGCTACTGGCGCAACCGCTTTCAAATCGCCGTCGGCGGCCATATGCCGGTTTCCGAGCGGATGCCGTATCATTGGTACGATACGCCCAATATCCATTGGTGTACCCTCAAAGATTTTGATTTGCTGTGTGCCAAAAATAAAATCCGCGTGCTTGAGCGAGCGGTCATGACGGGCAACCGACAGGTCAAACATCTGCCGAATTTATTGGGCAGCCTGGCGTTTTATCGCGTAGGTTGATGCGGTTATCAATAAAGGCCGTCTGAACAGGTCATAACGAAAGCATAGCTTTTGAGATACCTGTTCAGACGGCCTTTTATTGTTCAAGCAGATTTAAGCCTGTTTCAGTTTTTCCAACAAGGCCAAACTGCCGGCATCGACCAGACAGTAGGTTTCGTCAAAGTCGCCTGTGTACCACGGATCAGGAACGTGGTTGTAACCTGAATCGGGGATAAGGTCGGTCAGTTTGAAGATTTTGCCGGGGTGGAAACCGAGCTGTTTTTCGGTTTCTCTGAGGTTGTTGTCGTCCATCACGATGATGTAGTCGAAATGTTCGGCATCGCTGGGTTTGATTTTGCTGCTGGTAAAGCCTGACGGGTCGATGCCGTGTTGTTTGAGTACACGGCGCGTGCCTTCGTGCATGTCTTCTCCGTCGTGCCAACCTGATGTGCCTGCGCTGGCTGTAATGACGGCATTGTCCATGCCTGCTTCGCGGGCGCGGTGGCGCAGGACGTATTCGGCCATGGGGGAACGACAGATGTTGCCGAGGCAGACGAAAAGGATTTTGTGGGTTTTCATATGCGTGAAAATGAGCGGTAAGGTTTGAAAATCAATGCAACACGCTAAACCGTTTTCAGACGGCCTTGGCGTGTTGCATTTTCAATTTAGTTTACATTGCTGAAGAAAGGATTATGACCTTCCAGTTTCAACGCTTGGGCATAAGTAGGGATGTTCTCGTTTTCGCCCAATGGGTTGTGCAGCAGGTAGAGGTGCTCGATTCGGCATTCGGCCATCAGGTCGAGGAAGTTTTGCTGAACGATGGCGATATTGTCGGTTGAAGCCAGCTCCCAAGTGAAGGTCTGTGGAACGATTTCAAACGCGCTGTCTGTCGCGTTGAAGCTGAACTGGAGCTTACCGTCCGCTTTCGCTGCGGCAACAACGCCGACGCGCGGGCTTTGCATACGGATGGCGCGGATGGCGTTGGTGGCAAAAACGTCCATGGCCATGCGTTGGCGGGTATGGCTGCCGTCGGTAAGCGCGTCAAGCGGCGTATTGGGCGAGAGCGGGTTGGTAAAGAGGGTAACGCCGTCGAGGGCGAGATGCTCTTGCCAAACCTGCATCAATGGCAGGCCTGCCTGTTGCAGGTTGAGGCCCAAGGCCGTCTGAATGTCTTTATTGCCGTAGCCCAGCGCGTAAACAACATGGACGGATTGGCCTTCGGGCAGCGTCAATGGTTTGTATTCGAATTTTTGCAGGAATGCGCCTGCCGCTTCATCGTTTTGCTTGGCTTGGAACCACTCGCCCGGGGTAACGCTGCTCAAGTCGGTAGATTGGACGAGGTAGGGCAGCCATTGTGTGTTTTGCGTGAGGGTGCGCAGGTTGGGGTAGTTTTGCAGGCAGGCGAAGAGGGCTTCGGTAGGCAGCGTGAGCGGCAGGGTTTGTTCTTTTTTGCAACCGGCGACCAAAACGACAGGCAGGGCAAACCATTGGGCTTCGTTATCGTTTTCCGCTTTCAGGACTTCGCCCACGCTTTGAATCAGGCTGGTGTAAGTGCCGACATCGGGCGCCATGGTCATTGCCAATGAAAGGTTGATGTAATGGTTTTGGCTGAGCATGGTGCGGATTTCGGTTTGCAGTTGGCCGGCCGAAAGTTTGCGAGATGCGGAGGAGGAGTTGTGCGCCAGCTGATAGGCATTGAGCAGAAGGTAGTTTTTGATAGGGCTCTGCGGATAAGGGCGGGTATCTGGAAGAACAAAGGTTTTCATGACGGTTTGAAGTGTTGTGTTGTAAGTGTGGCGATTATAGCAATTTAGTCAGTCGGTGTGCTTGTTAATACATGAAATTCAAATGACGGCAGGGTGTGTGCTTCATTTTTATGCAGTTTCAGTGTCGGTATTTTGAGGCTGAAGAGGATGGTGCCCGATGTGTTATAATCCATGACCAAACATAATTCAGAAAGGAACAAAATCATGCGCTTGCTTCATACTATGCTGCGTGTCGGCAATCTCGAACGCTCTTTGGATTTCTATCAAAACGTATTGAACATGCAACTGCTGCGCCGCCGCGATTATCCTGAAGGCCGTTTTACTTTGGCTTTTGTCGGTTATGGCGATGAGGCGGACCATACTGTTTTGGAACTGACCCACAACTGGGATACCGAGTCTTACGACTTGGGCGATGCTTACGGCCACATCGCGATTGAAGTCGATGATGCTTACGCCGCGTGTGAACGTGTCAAAGAAATGGGTGGTAAAGTGGTACGCGAAGCCGGTCCGATGAAACACGGCACGACTGTGATTGCGTTTGTCGAAGATCCGGACGGCTACAAAATTGAATTTATTCAAAAGAAAAGCGGTAGCGATTCGGTACAATATTCATCTTAAGGCATAAGATAATGGAAAAGGCCGTCTGAACATTCAGACGGCCTTTTGTTTAATCAGCCCAACTGTTTTTGCTTTTCGCTCAACAGGGCGTGTACTTGAAGCGCGGTAGCGTAGCGGTCTTCTCCCGCTTCAATCGGATCAAGGAAATGCAGCTCGACCGTGCTGGAAGGCTGGCTGATGACCATGCAGATAGATTGCCAGAGGCTGATGTCGCCGTAGTAGGCAGTGTGCGGATTGGGGCTGCTGCCGTCAGGATTCGGATAGCGGCAGAGTGCCGGAATAATCGGTACGTCTGCATCGTAGGCCGTCTGAAAAAAGCTGGGTTTGAACGGCAGGATTTCACGGCCTTCGGTACTGGTACCTTCGGGAAAAATGGTAACGGTATCGCCGTTTTTCAGTGCTTCGGTCACGCCGGCGATTTTGGCGGAGTTGCCTTTGATGCCGCGGTTGCGCGAGACGTAAACCGTTTGCGCCTGTGTGGCGAGATAACCGACCACCGGCCATTTGGCTACATCGTCTTTAGCCACAAAACGGCCGGGGAATGCGCCGTTGACCGCCATGATGTCCAACCATGAAATATGGTTGCTGATAAGCATTTGACCGCGGCCTTCTTGCGGCGGCGTGCCGAAAGTTTGCAGTTTCATGCCGCAGGAAGCGAGCACGCGCAGCGACCATAATTGAATCGCGCGCAGTTTGCGTTTGCTGCTGTAAAAGGGAAACAGAAAAAACATTTCGGCCATGCCGTACAAAAGGCAGCCGGCAATGCAGAGAAGACGGAAGATAAAACGGATTTTGGCGGTCATTGTGTGTGTTTTTTTATAAAGATTAGGCAGGCCGTCTGAAGTTTCAGACGGCCTTTTATTATGAATCGGTTTTAGGGGCGAAACGCTGCAAGTAGCGGTCGGCAAGGTGGTTGATGTCCATCATGATCAGCACATCCGCGCAGTTGAATGCTTCATCGACGCAAGGCTCGCCGCAGAACCACGCGCCTGCTTTGAGATAACCTTTGATCAGTGCGGGTACAGGCGGATTTTCAGACGGCGTGATACTGTCCCATTTGAGCGGGTTGAGCGGTTTGACACACCATTGTGCCGGAGCGAGGTATTTGTCTTTCAAAGCATGATACAGGCCGGCCGCATCGTTGCCGCCGTCACGCATTTCGATACTGCCGCAACCAATCATAAAGCGCAGGTTTTCGTCTTTCATGAATTTGACCAAACCGGTCCACAACAGCATAACCAAGCCGCCGTTGCGGTAGTCCGGGTGGGTACAGGCGCGGCCGAGTTCGACGGTTTGCGGCAGGATGTCTTTCAAAGGCTCAAGGTCGAATTCATGCTCGCTGTACCAGCCGCCGACTTTTTTTGCGGTTTCTTCGGTAATCAGGCGGTAGCAGCCGATTACCTCGCCGGTTGCATCGTCAAAGGCAAGCAGGTGGTGGCAATGTTCATCATAAGGATCGACATCGCGGCCGTCATCGCTTTCGATTTCCGCACCCAATTCTTGGGCAAAAACCTGATAGCGCAATCTTTGGGCGGCTTCGATTTCAGCTTGGGTTTCTGCAAGGCGTACGCTCAGGCCGATTTTGGGGCCCGTTTGATTGAAACGGCTAGGGGACATGATGTTTCCTGTTTGAAGAAAATGGCTGATTATAGCGGATATACGGACAGATTTATATTGATTTGCTTTGCGGTAGGGCAAATTATGTCGGGTTGTTGGAAAAAGGCTTCAGGCCGTCTGAATTTGGCATGCCAAGCGGTACAAGCGTAGAATCAACGTTTTTGCCGCTTTTTTTTGTTATGGAAACCTCTTTTCTGCTTGCCGGAAAAATTACCGAGCTGACGTTGATTGTTTTGATGGGCGTGGCCTTGGTGAAGGCCGGGCTGTTGAAATCGGAAAACAGCTACACGCTCTCCGTCATCGCGCTTTACCTGATCAGCCCGTCTGTCATGATTCATGCCTTTCAGATGGACAATACGCCGCAGATTATCGAAGGGCTTAAGCTTTCCGTTATGCTGGCGGTGTTTTTCCATGTGGTTTTGATTGTTTTGGGCAGGTTGTTTAAGCACTTGTTTAAACTCGATGCACTCGAACACGCGGCAACGGTGTACAGCAATTCTGGCAACCTGATTATTCCTTTGGTGATGTCGGTATTTGGTGCGGAATGGGTGATTTACACCAGCGGTTTTATCATGGTGCAGACGTTTTTATTTTGGACGCATCTGCGCCTGTTGATTTGCGGCCGAGGCAATGTGGCTTGGAAAACCATTTTCACCAATATCAACATCTTATCCATGCTGGTCGGGCTGCTAATGTTTACCTTTCAAATCAAGCTGCCGCACATTGTCGATAATACTTTGGCGACGGTGGGCGGTATGATTGGCCCGGTTGCCATGTTGGTGGCGGGTATGCTTTTAGCTTCCTTGCCGCTACGCTCGATTATGTGGACGCCGAGGCTTTATCTCGTTGCTTTTTTAAGGCTGATTTTGATTCCGGTATTATTGCTTTTCGCCGTCAAAGTTTGCGGTTTTGCCCATCATGATGCGCATGCGGATACGGTTGTGTTAATCAGCTTTTTGGCAACGACTTCGCCTGCCGCTTCGACAGTTACCCAAATGGCGGTTGTTTACGGCAAAAATGCCCAAAAAGCCAGCGCGATTTATGGGCTGACGACCTTGCTTTGTGTGGTAACCATGCCGGTAATGATTGCGTTATATCGTTGGATTATTTAAGAAAAAGGCAGGCCGTCTGAAACTTTGACTTTATGTTTCAGACGGCCTGTTTGGTATTTTAATTTTGAAAATAACTTTTATTATCAATTAATTAAACAATTAAAAAACTATACAAAGCTGATTGCTGCGTGTATCCTTACGTCTAACATTCATCCAATATCAATCTTTAAAGGAACACAGCCATGACCGACTTTACCCTTTGGGAAACTGCACCTTTCAATTCTACGATTGACCATATCCTGCAACGTTACCACAATGTCCACCGCGCCCAGTTTGAAGAGTTGGTTCCGCTGGCGCAAAAAGTGGCGCAGGTTCATGCCGATACTTTCCCTGCCGAAGTTCCTGATTTGTTGGCCTATATGCAAAACGAGCTGTTGATGCACATGATGAAAGAGGAGCGCATGTTGTTCCCGATGATTAATCAGGGTGTGGGCCGTGGTGCAGCAATGCCCATCAGCGTGATGATGCACGAGCATGAAGAACACGACCAAGCCATCGCGCGTTTGGAAGAATTGACCAACAATTTTGAGCTTCCCGAAGGCGCTTGCGGCAGCTGGACCCGTTTGTACACTTTGGCCAAAGAGATGGTGGATGATTTGAAAGACCATATCCATTTGGAAAATGAGATTTTGTTCCACCGCGTTTTGGCTTCTTAAAATTTGAGCTTAATCAAGGCCGTCTGAATGTTCAGACGGCCTGTTCTTTAATCCCTTGCTAAGTTAGTACAATAGTTCTAAAATTTTAATAAAGAAACAAAATCAGGCAGTAAAGGCACACATCCGTTCTTTTGTTTACTTGAGAAGGAGTTTATGAATGAAACATTCTAAAGTTTTACTATCGGGTATTCTGTTTGTTGCTTTGACTGCGTGCGCCCAAACGACGGACGGCAGTTGGAGCGCCTTGCAGGATACGAAAACAGGCGTGCAGTCGCGACCTTATTATGAATTTGGCAATGTGGTTCAGAAGATTTCTTTTAAGAAAACCGGTAATCCGGAAAATGGTCTGAAAAAGCCTGTCTTGACTGTGTATCGTCAGGGCAAGCTGTTGGGCGAAGCATATAATTTGGAAGCCTCTCATGGCAGCCCCTTGTTGCCAACCCTGTTTCTGGTAAACGGTAAGTCATTAAATGTAAATGACGGCAACGATAAAAAACAATTGGCTTCTGCGAAGAGAATCGATTTTTACGATTTCGGCCACGGCCGTATCGGCCATGCAGTCTTTACCGCGCCTAACGGCATCTGTCAGGATATGAAACACGGCAAAGGCGTTTCCTATAAGCTGGTTACCAACTATGTTAATTTTCCGGATTATCCTTCGCCTGAAAATATCTTGATTATCACTGCGCAAGGTAAATATGAGCAAGACGGGTTTATATTGGATTCCACTGAGTCAAGAGTGACCAGTGCCAATAAAGAGTTTGCCAGAAAATATGGCGAAGCCCTGAAATCCAAGAATGGCCCTGAGACCAGACAGGTAAATATGGCCAATGCAGCTAGTGCGGAAAAAGGCAGGCTGTTGGCTGATTATGTATGTAGGTGATGAAATCAAAGGCCGTCTGAAATTCAGACGGCCTTTTTGAATCATGAATGCATTTCTTGTTCAAACGACAGCAGAATCTGTTTTACTTCATCCGCTTCTTTGACGGCGCGGATGCGGTCAAACAATACCTGCGCCTGTTCAAACTCTTTTTTCATTATGCCCAGCCACTGTTTCAAACGGGCAACCGGATATTTGTTGTTGGCTTCTTTAGCAAGGCATAAGTCGAAGAATTGGACTATCCATGAGGAGACTTCGGCAAAGTCGGTGTCTTTCACTGTTTCGCCGTTTTCATATTGTTTGATTTGCCGCGCCAAGTCGGGACGGATCACCGCGCCGCGCCCGAGCATCACGCTGTCGCAGCCGCTGACGGTTTTAATATCGAGATAGTCTTGAAGGCTGAACACATCGCCGTTGGCGGTAACGGGAATACTGACTGCATCACGGATTTTGCGCACCCATTCCCAATGTGCCGGCGGTTCGTAGCCTTCGACTTTGGTGCGCGCATGGACGGTTAACGCGCATGCGCCGCCATTTTCAATCGCGGAGGCGCATTCCAATGCCAGACTTTTGTCTTCATAACCGAGCCGCATCTTGGCAGTCAGCGGAATGTGTTGCGGCAGGCGCTGGCGCAGGGTGTGGACGATTTGGTAAATCAAGTCGGGCTCTTTGAGCAAGACCGCGCCGCCTTTGTGTTTATTGACCGTCGGCGCGGGGCAGCCGAAGTTGAGGTCGATTTTGTCCGCACCGAAACGCACGGCTTCCAAAGCATTGACGGCCATGTTTTCCGCATCGCTGCCTAAAAGTTGGACAGTGCAGGGCGTGCCGGCCGGTGTGCGGTTGGCATGGGCGATTTCGGGAACATATTTAAGCCAAGTGGTGTGTGAGTGGACCGTGTGCGTAATGCGGACAAATTCGCTGACGCATTCGTCAAATCCGCCGATGCGCGTCAACAGGTCGCGCATCACATCGTCCACCAGCCCCTGCATCGGAGCAAGCACAATTCTGCTTTTTTCTTTAAATTCAGTCATTTGATTGTTTTCATTAGATTTTATTTAATTTTTAAAAGTGTTTATTTTGTATTATTCCGCCCTATTTCTGCACGTTTTAGCATTTTCAATGTACCATATATGCACCATTTTTATTTAATTTGGATATGGTGCAAATAATGGGAACGATAACAAAACGAACTAATCCGTCAGGTGCTATCGTATATCGGGCGCAGATACGGATTAAAAAGGCGGGCTACCCTGATTTCTCGGAAAGTCGTACCTTTTCTAAAAAGGCTATGGCAGTCGAATGGCTGAAATTAAGAGAGGCAGAGCTTGAAATGCACCCTGAACTGCTTTTCCGCGAGAAACGGCAAACATTATGCCCCACCCTTCGGGAAGCCGCCAAGCGGTATGCGGACGAGGTGCGAACAGAATATAGTGATTCGAAGTTCAGGACACTGAATTTTGTGATGAATTTTGAGATTGCCGACAAGCGCATCGACCGGTTGCGGCGCGAGGATTTCACGTCTTATGCCTTTATCCGCCAACGCGGATCGGATGAATTGGGTCTGCTTCCGGTCAAGCCATCCACCATCAATTCAGACCTGCAATATTTGCGCTCGATTTTGAAGCACGCCCACTTTGTTTGGGGCTATCCAGTTACTTGGTCTGAAATCGATATTGCGATTGAAGGCCTACGGCGCGCGCGGGTCATCGGCAAAGCGGAAAAGCGCGACAGACTGCCGACATCAGAAGAATTGCAGAAGCTGACAGATTACTTTTATTTTTCGTGGAACCGCAGAAGCTCAAACGATATGCGCGTGCCTATGCACCTGATTATGTGGTTTGCCATATATTCCTGTCGCAGGCAGGCAGAAATCGGACGGCTGGCATGGGCGGATTTGGATTTGGAAACGCGTCAATGGCTGGTAAAAGATGTAAAACACCCGCGCGGAAGCAAGGGGAATCATAAGAAATTTGAAGTCAGGGACGAGTTAATACCGCTGATAGAGGCTTTGCAGAGCGAGAAAATCAGAAGACAGATGCAGGGAAATCCCGATTTGCTTTTGGGCGGGTATCAATCGAAAACAATCAGCGCACTATTTACCAACGCCTGCCGCGCCTTGCATATTGAAGATTTAAGGTTTCACGATTTACGGCACGAAGGGGCGACGCGCCTTGCCGAAGACGGGCTGTCCATCCCGCTGATGCAGCAGGTTACGTTACACGGGGATTGGGAAAGTATGCGGGTTTATACCAATATCCGCCGCCGTCCGCGACGGTTGGATTTTGTTGAGGCGTTGGAAAATGCCAAGAAGTGCAATTGAGAAATATAAGGCCGTCTGTATGTTCAGACGGCCTGTTTACCCTTAAATCTTCTTAATACTTTCTTCCCACTGCAAACGCTCCTCCTCCTCAATCGCCCGCTTTTCGGCCTCTTCTTTTTCCTTTTTCTCGTCCTGAAGCCTATTCTCTATTTTCTCCACTTCATCGGATATATTTTTGTCATAAACCATAACGGATATGTCATTATCAGGGCATCTTCTTAGATCATACAAATATAGATTTCTCCCACTTAACGGATTTCCTGACAAATCATCTAAAAAGTTTTCGACTATGCTCGCATTCACGCCCTCTATGGAGGGTAATACTTTGTTGTTTGTTTTGATACCACCGGAGTTTCCTATGGCCGCGAGGGCTGCGAATACAAGACCCGCTTTCAGCGGGGAATAAGCACGGCCTTTTGAGTTAGGTTTTCGAACCTCGCGGCCGCCCGTTTCGGGCAACTTCGAAAATAACTCAAGGAAACTTCATCATGAACGCAGTAGCTCTTTCTTTTAAAAATACCCATTTCCAAATTACCGACATCCACGGCCAGCCTTGGCTAAGGGGCTTCCAGATTGGAAGTGCCTTAGGTTATAAAAATCCATCATCAGATATGGCAAAACTTTATGACCGCAATGCCGACGAGTTTACCGACAGCATGACCCGCGTCATCGAACTGACTACCGCAGGCGGCAAACAGCAGGTGCGCGTATTCAGTCTGCGCGGCGCACACCTTTTGGGTATGTTGGCGCGAACCAAGGTAGCAAAAGAGTTCCGCCACTGGGTGCTGGATGTACTGGAGCGGGAAAGCAACCGCGCTACCCCGTCCGTCAAAGACCAGCTTCCGACCCGCGACGAACTCATCCAAGTCATCTACATGCTGGGCGACCGCCTGCGCGAAATCCACGACTGGGGATGGGGCAACTTTGACGACCATCTCTCCGGCAAATTCAACAAAACCCCGCGAGAATCGACGTATGGCGAACTTGTCCACATCATCCGCTGGCTGCACAAACAGACCCAAACCGTAGCCGGCCGCCCCATCGTCGCCGGCGTAAATTGCCCCGTCAAACCCTTCGGCCTCGGCGCATCCCTGTCGCAACAGGCTGAAAGCCTGCCCGCAATAGTGCTGAATTTGAACGGAAAAAGGCTTTGATTGAAAAGGAAATCCGGGATGGAACGGCAAGAAGCAGAGGAAAACTGCCTGTATGATTTTATCTACATCAATCATATTGAGGCCGTCTGAAATTCAGACGGCCTTTTTGTTATCCATGTATTTTTCGCCATTCGGTTTTTGCCTGCTGTTCGCGTCGGTCTAGCCAGTCGGCGATGGCGGTAAGACTGACGAATTGGCTGCTTTTTTGACTGTTGTCCGTATTGATGACCGGCCATGGGAGGGTTTGGGTTTTGGCGCGGCGGCGGGCGGTTTTTTCGCTTATGTGCGGTAACCAGTCGGCTGTGGCCTGTTCGAGGGGGATGTGGGTTTTGCCGTAAATGAGCATGAGCCGTTGGCGGGTAGGTAGGTTTTCCATTTTTAGTGTGCCTTGTGTTGTTGTCTGATTCTTTCTGCGTAGTCTTCCGCGTCTGTTCGGGTGGTGAATTCTTTCAGAACTTTGGTGCTTCGTCGTCTGCCTGCATTATTCTTTGTCCAGTGTTTTTTGTTATATTGGGGAGGCTGGTATTCTATTACCTGCCATTTGCCGTCGTGATGCCGGAAGCCTATATTGGGTTGGGTGTTAATTTGGGTATGCTGTATGCGGTCTGTCAGGGTCATTTTGTGTCTTTCGTGGTGCCGTCCGCCCATCGTTTGAATTTAATGCCGGTGGTGCGCTCGGTGATGATTTGAAGGATGATTAGTATCAGGGCAATGATGGGCGGCATTATTCTTCTTCTTGGAAGAGGATTTCTAGTATTTTTGTAATTCGGTTCTGTACCATTATTTCTACTGTCAACATGATGAGTGCAGCCATCAGTACGGCAATAATAATAATGGCGGTGGCGATGTTGATGATGTTTTCCATATTTACTCTCCGTAAACGATGCCGCGCATACGTTCTTCTGTGGTCATGCGTTCGTAGGTTTTTTCAAGTTGCAGGGTTGCGAAGTCGGCAGCGTCCTGTTGTTGGCGGATGAGGCGTTGGGCTTCGGTTTCTTGAGAAGGTTGAGGTGTGGTGCAGGCTGCAAGTATGGCAAGCACGACTGCTCCGATTGGGGCTTTCATTTCATACTCCGTCAGCAGGCTTTTTGCAGATCGTTTTGAGTTAGGGTTGTCAGTGCTTGTTTGACTGCCGCCATGGGAGTTTTGTACTCGGGAACAAGTCCGACAATGAGTTCGCCGTCGGTGTTGATGATGTCGCAGCCATAGTGCTCTACGGGGTGGCCGTAGGCAGTGCGGGTGGTTTCGGCGGTTACTCGGATGTCGATGGAGTATTCTTCTGTGATGGTCATTTTGGGGTCTTTCTGGGTTGGGTTTTTGTGGAGGTCGTCTGAAGGTTCACGCTTCAGACGACCTTTTTTTTAGGCGATTACGCCGAAATAGATGTCGATTTCAGGGAAGGCTTTTTGTACGGCTTCGGAAATGTCTTTTGCCGCTTGTTCGATTACAGCATCGATTTGCTGCAATTCGTACCACAGGACGAGTGCGCCGCTGTTTTTGTCGATGCGGAATTTCAACAGGGCTTCAACAAAGTAGGATGCGCCGCCTTGATGCGGGGTGAACTCGATGCCGAAACGTTCAAACATTTTGAGGTTTTTCTCTGTTTGCCCTGAGTCTTCGGATTGGAAGGTAAAGTTGATTCTGCCGTCCTGTTCACGATAGCCTTGTTTGAAGGTGGTTTTTTCGGTGTACTCGAGATTGAGCGCAAAATCCAATACTTCGGCTGCGGTCGGGTAAACGGCATTTTCGTTGCCGGGATTTTTGGATACGATGTTGCGGGCATTGTTGGTCAGGAAATGGGAAAATTCCATCTGATTCATGCGGTGCGCATTGTTGGCCAGCCAGTTGGATGCCGATGTAGTGCGTTGCGGGGTATATACGGCATAAAAATCGAGCCAGCCCGGAGCTTGTTGCGTATGACCGTTGATGACGGCGCTAACATCAATACGCCCTGATTTGAAATCGGCATCAATGTAGATTTGTGTGCCGTCCTGTTTGTGTTTCTGTACAAACTTAATAAGACTGGCGGTATCGTGCATGAGGAATTTGCCGCACTTGCGGTACGGGTTTTGCATCAATTCGGGGTGTGCTTTGTATCTCCAGCCACCGTCTTCGCCTGGGGTGAATACAAGCGGAGTATTGTTCGGTGCAACCTCAAAAAAAGGTTTTTGAGCTGCCTGTAAGGCGGTTTTAATCATGTTTTCTTGGGTTTCCATTTTGGATTTCCTTTTGGGCTTGAGTTAGTTGGAGCTGACCATTTTCAGCGTGCTTGACGTATTGGGAACTTGTTTGAGTTCCAATTTTCCTTGTGCCGGATCGTCGGCTTGGATGTTGCCGTCAGGTGTAGCAAAGACGATGCCGCCTTCGCGTTTTTCTTTGGGTAGTTTGGTTGCCACATCGTGGCTGATTTTTACCGTTCCGCTTTGGATGTTTTGGGGTTGGATTTTGAGCTTGACGGTAATTTCTGCCTGTTTACCGTGAGCAAGGCAGGCGCGCACCGCATCACTCATGGCTTCGCCTAATTCACGGTCTAACCAGCCGCTATTTACGGTCGGTATTTGCTTGGAGGCAGGAACAAATTTCTTTTCTTGGGTTTCCATTTTTGATTTTCCTTTAATGAGGGGTTAGTTAGGTTGCCGGTATCGCGGGATGACAATACCGAGGAGGTTATTTAATTTTGAGAATTTCCAAAGATTCCACGGCGGCACGGGCTATTCCAAATTCGTTAAGTGCGGCAAGGCCTTTGGCTGGTATGGCGGATGCTCCGTAATTGATTTTTGGAATAAAATTTTCGTTCAGGGCGACGGCGGTTCTTGCGAGATTTAGCAAAGCGTCGAAATTTTCTTTAGAGATGGTGATGGTTTCCATGTCGTTACTCCATGTGGCTGTTGTTTGTTTCGATGGATGTAGTTTAGTAAACACTTAATCCACAGTCAAGTAAAAAGTTTATTGTTTGTTCAATAAATATTAAATTATCTGATTTTTAAGGGAATTTAATTTGCAAAAAAAACCTAACAGGGACTGGTGTAGGTGGTTTCGGATGTCTAGGTGAAAGAAAACCGCCCAGTGGGCGGTTTTTTCAAAGTGAATTTAGGCTGAGGTGTTGGGATTGTTATGAGTGGTAAGGAAGCCAAGAAAAAAACAGAGGGTGGCTCTCGGAGAGAATATGGTTGTGTGTTTTCATTCTTACATAAATACGGTCACCGTTAGAAACGGGAAGGCCGCTAACTGTTTGGTGCAGCATGAATGAAATACTTTCTTCTTGACCGACACTATCATACGGCGGGATTTCAAAATTGGAAATTACATCGTCGTTGTGAACAATCTCTAAAAAGATTGGTTGGGTTTGCAATGTCTGCATATACTCATCTTCGGCGTAAAATGAAATAGACAGGCATAGACGACCTAAAATAGATTGTTGCGCCGGGATATGGCATATATCGGGAAATATACCTATCAGACTGTATTTGTCATTTTCCGCATGGCGGATGATTTCATCGCAATAGTGGACATTTAAGTGAATCATGCCTGCTCCATATATTCGTACTGCTGTTCAAACGCTGCGCGAACTTCAAGCGGGGAAACGCCTAATGCGTTTGCCAGTTTTTGTACAGTCTCATTATGTAGGGATTGTTTGCTGTTTTCGATGCGGGACAGATAGGGTTGACGCAATCCTGCGGCGGCTGCCAATTCAGACTGGGTAAACCCCTTTTTCATCCTCAGGCTGACAAATGTCTCTCCGCCTGCTTTGAGGGCTATTTTATCGGCAATTTTCGCTGCCGCCCTGTCCATCGCTGCTTTGCGGCGCGGATTTTTCCGTACATGTTCAATATGCTCTGCGGCGGGGGTAGTGTTGGGGCTGATCGGTTTGATGCATTTAATCTGCCCGTTTATCCGCAGGCAGTTTATGTGGGTGACGGGGGTGGCGGATGTAGGTGTTGATACTGTGCAGGCGGCCACGGCAACAGTGAGTGTTGCACCCATTTGAAACCATGTGCCGTTAGTTGGAGTACAGTTCTTCATAGTCTTTGATAATCCGTTTTGTGATTGGGTGTTCTGCCTGATAGTCAAATTTGTCTGTCTTCTTGTTTACAACAGCCAATATATCTATGCGGCGGATATACGCGCCGTTTGGCTGTTTTTCATGGCATGGTGCGTAAATTATTCTGTATCCGGCGGCTTCTTCGCTGCCAAATCGGACGCGCAAAACTTTGATGTCTTTTTCCCATAATGACAATATGGGTTTCACTTCCAAGTCAATCGGGCCTATGGGTTCGCCATATTCTCTGAAGTATCTGTTTTCGTATAAGCCATCAAAAATAGCAGAGTCCGCCTGAATCATCTCAATGACGGTATCGAGATAACCGACCGCGTCTTCGTCTTTTTCAAAGAGGCGGTCTAAATCCTGCTCGGCGTTAAAGTGGACGGTCAGCTCCATGCGTGCCCTTTTTTATATATTATATCTTTTTAGTTATACCGCGCAATATGCGGTAATAAATCAGTTGTTCAAGTATTTTAAATCCATAGCCTTCTGCCGGTAACAGTCTTTTTTCTGCTACATCTCTTCGAGCTTCCACGCACCTTTGATTTTGCCGCAGATTTTAAGCTGTTCAAGGTCGTGTTTCTCTACAGTTTCGGTTTCGTAGCGTTTGTTATCGCTTAGAATTTTGACGCCGCCGGTAACGGTACGTTGCAGGCGTTTGGCACGCAGGCCGTCGGAGACGTGAATAAGGTACACGCCGTCTTCCACCATTTCAGTAACGGCGGTATCGACAAATATAACGTCGCCTTCATCAATAGTTCCTGCCATGCTGTCGCCGCGTGCGGTGATAATTTTGATGTGGGACAGGTTTCCGCCGAATTTGTCTTTTGCCCACAGGCGCGATACGTTGACGTAATCGACGACTTCCGCGGGCAAGTTTTCGATACCATTGCCGCATGCCGCTTCGATGTTGAGGCGTTCAAAGCGGATTTGTTGATCGTCATCTGAACCAATCGGACTGTTTGGCGTGGAGTCCAAATAATATGGTCCCATGCCGTAGTCTTCTTCCAGTCGTCTGCTGACTTTTTCGCCAAAAGATGCTTTGCCGCTCATCAATTGGGACAAAAGGCTTTTGTCTTTTGTCGGTAGGGTTTTGTCTTCAAAGAATTTTTTTAAATTCTCAATCCGTATTTCTTTCAATTCTGACTTATTCATAGCTATCTCCCAGCAGTAATTATTTATATTCTATTTAGTTTCTACTAAACAAACAAATAATAAATATATTTGCTTTTGCGTTTAATAACTGTTAAACTTGTTTAATGTTTAAAAATGGAGCAGATATGACTCACGCTGAATTTATTAAAACGCTTTCGACTAAGCGTGGAGCAAGGTCGGAATATGCCCAAAAGTTGGGTTTGTCTCTGTCGTTTTTGTGGCAAATCGAAAACCGAAGGGCTGTAACACCGAAGCGGTGCTACGAAAATGTAATTTTGCTTACCAATGGTCGGGTTTCTGTATCCGACCTGATTTCCGAAACGAGATCATAGCCTTGGTACGGATTTCTCATTTTTCCCCCATTACTGATTAACGCGCAATCAGTGATTCAGCCTGCCCTCTCAAGGGGGGGGCAGGCCTTTTTTACGCCTAAAAAATGTGCAGGACAAACGGATATGGAAAACAAACTGGATTTTAAAACGGTTGCCGATGCGGCTTTGAATGCGGTGGACAACCTGCTTGCGGAATGGCTTCCGTCAGGCAAATATAAAGGGCATGAGTTCTTCGCCCTGAATCCGACGCGGGCGGATAAGCATCTTGGCAGTTTTGCGGTCAATACGCATTCGGGCGCGTGGGCGGATTATGCGACGAACGATGCAGGCGGCGATTTGGTCAGCCTCTATGCCTATCTTTTCTGCAACGGACGGCAGGGGGACGCGCTAAAAGCGGTCGCCGAGCGGCTGCGCATCGGCAATTTCGGAGCGGTCGAAAGGAAGGAATGGGACGGCGAGCCGAAAACGGGCAAGTCGAAACGGGAAAGCTGGCAGCCTATTGCGCCGTTCGATGAAGGTCGTCTGAAATATCTGGAAGGCAGTCAGGTTTACCTTCTTTGTAAAAATGAGCGGGCGGAAGGCTTGCGGGCAGTGTACCGCGATGCGGACGGCAAGCCGCTTTGCGTTGTACAGCGCTTTATCGACCAGGACGGCGGAAAATCCGATTTGCCGTTTGTGTGGGCGAAAAACAGCGAGGGTGTAGAGAAGTGGACAAGCCGCCGCCTAAAGGATCCACAGCCGCTGTTCGGGTTGGATGCTTTGGCGGAAAGACCTGATGCGCCTGTTTTGATTGTCGAGGGCGAAAAGTGCAAGCTGGCGGCAGAGGCGTATTTTGATTTGAAGGGCTGGGTTGCCGTGTCTTGGCTGGGCGGTTGCAACGGCTGGAAAAAGGCGGATTGGTCGCCGCTTGCCGGGCGCAATGTGCTGATTTGGCCTGACTGCGATTCCCAGCGGGAAAAGCTGTCGAAGAAGGATGAGGCGGCGGGTGTGAAGCCGTCGGATATGCCGTATCTGCCGTGGCGCGGACAGCCCGGCATGAAGGCGGCGCTGGGGATTGCCCAAGTTCTCAAGGAGTCGGGCTGTACGGTCAAAATCGTGAATATTCCGAATCCGGGCGTGTGGCCTTCGGGCTACGATATTGCAGACGTGATTTCGGATACCGAGCCGCTGACGACGGTGCGTGAAATGATGGCGGATACGCTGGTTTTCCCGTTTTCAGACGACATTGACGGGCAGCCTTTCCCGCGCCTATCCGATAAGGAGCGTGCGGCGCAAAATGCGCCCACGGCAACGAAAGGGGGCGGCGGGGACGGCGATGATGCGGAATACGACGGAGAAAATCCGCGTTTGGCGGAATTGTTGAAAAATTACGCGCAAATCGGGTTGAAAGAGAAGGTTTTGAACTTGGAAACAGGGGAATCTTTCAGCCGAAGCCAGTTGGAAAAAGTGTTTTCGCGTCCTGCCGTGCTGACTTGGTTTCATCTGCACGATAGAAACAAGCTATCGGAGCTTGAGGCGGGGATTTTAATCAAACAGAAAAAATTGGAGGCGATGGCGGATGTCAGCCCCGTTTTTAAAAACGCGCTTGCGCGCTATATCTACCTGGACGGGACGACGGACGCCTACGACAGGCAGTTGGAAGCCATCGTGTCGCTGGCGGCGGTCAAGGCTGCCGTACCTGAAGAATTTGACGACTGGAGCAAGTCGCCCGCTCGTCTCGTCTGTCCGATGAGCAATTATGTGTTTGAGCCGGATATGCCGCAGGGTGTGGTGTATAAAAACGAGAAATTAAGCCATATCAATGCGTTCAAGGGCTTGCCGAAAAAGGCTGAAGCGCCTGAAAAGCCGTTCGCGCCGGAAACGCCGCTGGCTGAATTGGAAAAACATTTTCCGAAATGTGCAAACATTATCGGGCTGGTACGGCATTTGTGTTCGGGCAACGGCAATTTGAGCGAGGCTTGCACGGAATGGGTTCTGAACTGGCTTGCCTGCCGTTTCAGGCGGCCAGCCGAAAAGCCCGCTACCGCATTGGTGTTTATCTCCGAAACGCAGGGCGTGGGCAAATCGACGTTTGGCGAGAAGGTCGTCAAAGAGCTTTTCGGCGAGTATCTGCGCCAACTCGACCAAAACGCGCTGGAATCGCGCTTCAATGCGTCGCTGCTGTTTGCACTGGTTACGATATTCGAGGAAATCAGTCCGTCGGACGAGCGGCTGAACGTCATCGGCAAACTGAAAAACATGATTACGTCGGATGTGATTATGGTGGAGCGCAAAGGGCGCGATGCGGAAAAACACAACGACTTCAATTCTTTTATCATTTTCTCGAACGACGAGCGGTCTATCCCCATCGAAAGCAACGACAGGCGGTTTATGGTCTTGTCGTGCAACCGCAAGTATTCGGACGCGCAATACGAGGCATTGCAGGCGGAAATCGACAACGGCGGAGTGGACGAATTCGCGCGGTTTCTCTATGCGCTGCCGCTGATGTATTCGGACGGTGATACGCGGCGGGCGTTCACGCCGCATACCAAGCCGCTGACGACAGAAATCAAACGACGGATGATCAACCTGAACAAGCCTTCTTGGGAAGCGTTTCTGGACGACTGGTGGCGCGGCGATTTGGGCTTGCCCTTCATCTCCTGCGCGGCGGGCGATTTGTGGTCGGCATACAAGAAATGGTGCATAGATACCAAGACTTTCCATATGCAGCAGAAGAATTTTTATGCAAATATGGCAAAACGCTTGGCGGATTGCCGTTCTGATGTGATAATCCATGGGCAGAAGAAGAAGGTACGGTTTTTCGCCGTACCGCATAGCTGGATGTCCCCCGAAAGCCAGGATAAATTTCCTGCACCGAATACGGACAAAACCGCCCGTTGGGCTGAAAATGCCGTTACCAAGGCAGATTATTACGGCAAGCAGATTGAAGCGTTTGCCCTTGCTTCCGATTCCGACCGTTTTTAAGTGGTCGGCAATATGAAAAAACGTTTAAAATCATAATCCCGACAGGGTCGGACGTATTTTCGACAGGGTAGGTAGCAAAAAAAATCCCTTTAAAATCATATTTTAGACGTTTTAGACGTATTAGACGGGGTAGTTATCCCATACGCGCGAAGATATATATATATCTTCGCGTTTTTATTTTTCCTTTTTTATACACCTTGTCATATTTTGTTTTTATTTTTTTCTATACGCGGATTTTTATAAAAAAGTATGTCTAAATAGTCTAAATTATGATTTTAAAGGGAAAAAAGGTGTTTTAAAAGTTGTCCTGCCCCGTCCAGCCCTGTCTAAATCTTGATTTTTAAGGGTTTTTTAAATTTTCTTCTTCATTGCCGATAAAAAAGCCGTCTGAACTTCCAGACGGCGTTTCTTCAACGGCTTTTCAAGCAAGGCGGATTTCAAGCTGTTTGCCCAGTTGCGCCAAAGCGCGGACGACCGTATCGATTTTGGTGGCGTGGTGCAAGCCGGTAATCCGCTGAACCTCTTGCGGCGTGGTTTCCAGACGCCTTGCTAGTTCCGATTTGCTTACGTCCTGCGCCAGCATTTCATTGAGCAGCAATACTTTCGAATAAACCGACAAGGGCAGCGCGACCAAGCGTTCGCCTTCTTCGGGGGCGGACGGCAAGGGTGCGGGGCGTTGGTCTTCAAAATAGAAATCCATTGCGGACTGCAACACGTCTTCCGCCATTTCGACCGCTTCGGTCATGTCGTCGCCCTGCGTAATGGCTTCGGGAATATCGCGGAAGGTAACGACATAGCCGCCTTCCTCGGCGGGGGTAAATTTTGCGGGATAGTACATCTCTCAACCTTTCTGCAAGCCCTTGCGGGCTTGCCCTTATTTTAAACCGAGCTGTTTTTTGATTCCTTCGACCAAGCCCGTTTTCAGCTCTTTGGACGGGTGGCGGGGCAGATGCGACTGCTTGCCCTTGTAATACAGCTTGATGTGCCGCGTACCGTCTTTGGTTTCAACGCCTTGTGCCATCAGCCATTTTAAAAATTCGCTCTGCTTCATCTCATTGCCTGCTCCTGTTGTTCGGATAGATGTATTATAAACAAAAATGTTTAAATAACAAGTCTTTTTTTAAACATTTTTGTTAAATTTGCTTATACGGCGGGCAAAACAAAGGCCGTCTGTATGTTCAGACGGCCTGTTTGCCCTTAAATCTTCTTAATACTTTCTTCCCACTGCAAACGCTCCTCCTCTTCAATCGCCCGCTTTTCGGCTTCTTCTTTTTCCTTTTTCTCGTCCTGAAGCCTATTCTCTATTTTCTCCACTTCATCGGATACATTTTTGTCATAAACCATAATGGATACTGCATCATCAGGGCATCTTCTTCGATCATACAAATATAGATCTGTCTCACTTAACGGATTTCCTGACAAATTATCTAAAAAGTTTTCGAATATGCCCGCATTCACGCCCTCTATGGAAGGTAATACAATGCTAAATCTCTCCGCCTCTTTTACATGAATGCAACTTGGGCTGTTTATCTCTTCTTTCTGGGCAAATTCAGTACCGTACTTATCTACCAAAGCCTTAGCAATATGGAAAACCTCATCCCTATCTTCAACAGCCCTTGCAACATCACCCCTATCTCTAAGGTTATACGCATCAAGCGTATAATTTACTGCTATGTGGTACAACCTGCCTTGATGAAACCTCATCAATATTATTGGAGCGGTAAAATCTTCGGTCAAAGCCAAATCTTCATACAACCATACGTAAGACGACGGATAAAGGTCATCTCCTTTCAAAAGCCTCGGCTTCTTACCCTGTTTCTTGGCAATCATTTGTTTGACGTACTGCTCGGAATCACCAATCTTCAGAAAACCGATACCGTCCACCAATGGTTGCGCAACCGTAGCAGCAGATACCAAACAACCAACTACCAAAGCTGCAAAGCGTTTCATCTTTACTTTTCCTTGCGTGATTTAATCGAATTTCATCATGCCAAATTATATTTCCCTTGACAAGCATTTTCTTTTTGCCTTACATTCCGATTCACGAGGCGTCGAAAACCTCTTCCTACACGGCATTCACCCCGTCAGCGTGAATTTTTTACGTCTATAGAATCTCGGTTTCCTTGTTGTTTGTTTCGATACCGAAGTTTTATGGCCGCGAGGGCTGCGAATACAAGACCCGATTAATCGGGGAATAAGCACGGCTCTTGTAGGGAGTTTTCGAACCTCGTGGCCGCCCGTTTCGGGCAACTTCGAAATCAACCTACAGGAAATCATCATGAACGCAGCATCTCTTTCTTTTAAAAATACCCATTTCCAAATTACCGACATCAACGGTCAGCCTTGGTTAAGGGGTTTGCAAATTGCCAGTGCCTTGGGCTATAAAAATCCATCATCGGATATTGCCAACCTCTACGACCGCAACACCGACGAGTTTACCGACAGCATGACCCGCGTCATCGAACTGACTACCGCAGGCGGCAAACAGCAGGTGCGCGTATTCAGTCTGCGCGGCGCACACCTTTTGGGTATGTTGGCGCGAACCAAAGCAGCCAAAGAGTTCCGCCACTGGGTGCTGGATGTACTGGAGCGGGAAAGCAACCGCCCGCGCGAACAGCTTACCGTCCCAGCGATTCCTGATCCGTTCCGAATCAAAGAGGAGGATGCGCGCCATGAGATGCAGAAAATCTTTTTCACCATCGAGTCTGCGCTGCATGATAACGGTGTGATGCACCCGGATACGTTCCGCGATTACAGCCACGGGAAAACGGGCAAGCGGGTCATCGGTTTGAACTTCTGGAAAATGTCGCTGGTCATCCGCCGTATCATTGAGGATATTCCGAAAATGGTTATCGACCGCAGCCCTGAAGTGCGCCGCCTGATTGATGAGGCGCGATATGATTTGAACTGCGATGCGCTGCCCGCGCCGGAAGAAAATCAGTCTGCTGCTCCTAAGAAGCCTGCCGATTCAAGCGATGCCCAATGCAGAAAACGCGAGATTGCGGAAAGCCACAAATCCGCCATCGCCCGCCTGCTGACATACGACGGAGACAAATCGGCAATCGGGCTGGCGGAATGCGCGGCGGCAAACGAAATCATCAACCTGTCCAGGGTAGTCAGCGACGCCTACGAAAACTTTATGTTCTCCAATGAAAACCAAAATTTGACAGACGAGGATTTCAAATGCGCGATGCTTGAATTGGCGCGCCTGAAAAATACGGTGATGGAGCTGTCCTGCTGCTGATTTTTACTGTCCGATTATGCCGTCTGATGGGTTTCAGACGGCATTTTTGTTATAATATGCGCTTAAAAATTAAAGCCCTGCGGACTCCGACGGGGCTAGGGATGGTCGGTGCGCGAAGAAATCGACTGATAAATGACTATTGATGATTTGCTTGCCCGTTGGGGCTTTTGGCGTTCGGTTCGGGATGATAACGGACTGGGTTATGCATCCAGTGCGGCAAACCGTGCAATGGCAGGTGATGCGAATACGGGCGGAACGCGTCCGTTGCTGCCTTATGGGGTGGACGCGGATTCGGTGTTTTCTGCGGTGGACAGGGTGGTGATGAAGGAATTGCCTGCGTTCCATCGGGAGGTGTTGCTGTTGCGCTATTCAGGCGGTATCGGCGACGAGTACAAGAAGGTCAGCGTCGAAAAGGCGATGGCAGAGAAGTGCGGCTGCTGCGTCCGCTTGTTCTACAAATATTTGAAAGACGCTAAAGCCTTGCTGTGTGTGGCTTTAAGTGGCAGTGAAGCGGGCAGGATGTTAAACGGTTGTTAAAAACTGCTTGCGCTTCGTGCAGTGAAATGTTTAAATTATGGAAAACTGCGGTTTCGTGCGTTCAGGTGCGATGCCGCTTTTTTTTTCATCTCATTTCCTTTCGGTTGAAACCCCGCCCTTTAGGGCGGTAGAATCAGAATTTATTTGGGAGGGGCGTAACCCCTTCCAAACCAGGACGGCACATAGGGCGACGCTTTATGTGTCGTCCTGTGTGTTGAAACGTTGAATCCTTATCTGTTATTAAAGGTCGTCTGAATTTCAGACGACCTTTCTTTTTGGAGATGTCATGCCGGCAATTCGTGTCGATGTCAGCAAAATGGTCGCACGCTTGGATGATGTCCAACGCCGACAAGTCCCGTTTGCCGCTAAAAATGCGGTGAACAAACTTGCTGCACAGGCAATCGGCAATCTGCAAGATGAAATGAGGGATTCGTTCTTCAACCCGAAGCCGTGGACGTTGAACAGTCTGTTTGTCAGACAGTATGCAACCAAGGAGGAATTGACCGCCGTGGTCGATTTCAAGGACGGTGCAAAGGATAGAAGCGCGGGCAAATATCTGACGGCGCAAATTTATGGTGGAAGCCGTCGGGCGAAAGGTATTGAGGCGTTTCTGGTTGCGCGGGGATTGATGCCTGCGGGGTATCGGATTGTGCCGTCAGATGCGGTAAGGCTTGACCGTTTTGGCAATATCACGCTGGCTGCGTTTCGGGCAATGGTGCGCGGATTGAACGACGGTACGCATTTCGCCCTGCTTAAACGACGCGGCAAGCTGCCTGCGGGAATTTACAAACGGCAAAAGAGAAAAGTAAAAGCATTGGTTGTGTATGTGTCAGCGGCACAGTATGAAAAACGTCTCCGGTATTTTGAGGTTGCTGAACAAGCTGTCGTCAGTAATCAGCAGGCAGTCTTTGCCGAAGAACTCGAAAAAGCATTCGCCACAGCCCGATAAGGTACTTCCTGGACTTTCAGCCACGCGGGTAATTCGAGCCGCGATTTCTGTTAAGCGACAGGTTGTCTTAGCTTCCTTCCTTTGGAGTCATGTATTGTGATAGTAAATAAAAAAGAACTTGCAGAAATTATCGTGAAACCCAATGAGATAAATATATAGAGTCTCTGAGATAATTGGGATTATTTTGGATGGAGCGGGATTTGGTGGGATTAGTTTTGTGAAAAGTAGTTTCATAGAGTGCAATAAAAAGACGAGTATAATTTGCTCGTCTTTTTTTGTTTACAGGCCTGAGCTGAGTGACTCGATTGCAATATCAAGGATGCGTTTATCTGCTCCGTTTTGAAGTTGACCACTACCGTTGATTGGTAGATAGGGTCGGGCTGGAAGTTGGACGCTATGGTTTCTGCCTGCGGAGCCACCCAAGTGGTGGATTGCCGCATATGGTTTGTTGCTTCCGATACGTGCAAAGTCGTTGCCTACTTGTGTGGAGATGCTGGCTGCAAGTTGGCCGGTCAGTTGCAGAGTCTGCCCGCCTTGAGCTGCGCGTTGGCTTTGTTTCCATCTGTTGCCACCGAAACTTTCGCTTTCGAAGTTTTCTTCGGTTAATGAAGTCATTTCGGTCGCGATGGCTTTCATCATTTTGCGCGGATGGCTTACGTTTTGTAGAAGCTGGCTCAAGCCGCGATCTAGTGATGAAGTATCAAGATTAATTTCAAGCATATCTAACCTTTGATTAATTTTAGTACCCATGCCAAATCGACAGCAGATAATGAGGATTTGAATTTGCTGTTGGTCATCATGGTTTTTAAGGCTACGCGTGCAATATCGGGATGAACGGATTGTGCTTTCTGGACGGCTACGGAAGCCATTCGCGAGAGCATGGCTTTTCCTTGGTTGGCATTGAAGCCTGCGCTAGGGGCGACAAACTTTCCGTCAATCCGCAAGCCGGTGCGTTGGGCGTAGCGGGCTTCTCCGGTGTATTCGTTGCTACCGATGTCGACGGTTTGAGTCTCAAGTGTCGGACTGGGTAAGGCACGGCTTTCGCCTGCGGCGCGTGATAATGGACGCACGCGGCAGCGGCAGCGGAAATCTAACGGCGGATACATGGTGTCCCAAACCGGGTCGGCTGCTGCATAGACACGGCCGTGCATTCTACGGTGGCTGTCACGGGTGCGGCTGTCGTTTATAGCGACGTATTGCCAATACGGGTGGGTGTCGACAGAATCCATCATTTCAGCGTAGCGTCCAGCCATGTAGGCTGACTGCATATTGGTCAGATAGATGGTTTTCAGGCGGTGCGGGCTACCGAGTTGAACAGTTTGGGCTTCGCCAGTGTCCGGATTGGTTGTTGGGGTGCGTCCCCACCAACCTTTGCTTTGCAATACCGGCGTGAGTGTTTTCTGAAACTGCTCCAGCGTTTGTCCGGTCTCTGCAGCTTTGACGACTGCGCGATAAATGTCGTTGGCCACGTCCATGCCTGCGGTTTTGGCCACGGTAAAGGCGGTGGCGTGGGCATCGTCCAGCATGTCCTGCCAATCCCACGAAACGGCCACACCTTTCTGCTTCAAATATTCGACCGCTGCTTCCGGCTCTAGGCCGAAAATTGCCTTGATGTCTTCCGGATTCATCAGCTCATCTCCTGCGCCGCTTCAATGCGGCCGACCAAACCGGACAGGAAAATCACACGCGCCAGCTCGTTTTGCAAGGCGGTGTCATCCATATTCGGGAACTGCTCGGCCAAGCGGTCGAGAATATTGTCTTCGGTTTCGCCGCGCTGCAAATCCTGCACCAATAAGGCAGTCAGGTCGTGGCCTTGTTGGTTCAGACGGCCTGCATTGGGCGCAAGCGTATCTAAAATCAATCCTGCATCGGTTTCTGTGCCATCCCAACCTTCGGCAAAGTCAGCAGCGGTCGGGATAATGGCATCTTCTTCAACGATATCGCCGTCTTCCAAACCATAAGTGCGTTTCCAATATTGCGGAGTGAATTTCACACCCGCGCCGGACAGCATACTGTCGCGCTCGGCACGCTCTTTCGTGCCTGCCTCCTCGTTTTCAAACAGCTCGAATTTCGGACAAGCCACATCGCCGAAATTCAGTTCCACCACCCATTCAATCAATTCGTTAAACGCTGCTTCAACAATACGGCGGTCGCCGTCACGAATATCGTCGGCAATTTCCAAGCCCGCGCTGGCACTGGCATGGTTGGTTTCTTTGTCGGTGGTTTGGTCTTGGCCAAGTAAGGCAATGTTGATGCCGGACTTACACTCTTTCAGCAGCTTGTCGAATGCATCTACTGATGATGACTTGCCGCTGGCTTCGTGGATTTCGACGCTGGAATCATTCGGAATCGTGCCGACCGAATTGCTTATTAAGGCTTCTAATGCGTCGAGCAGCTTTTCAGTGTCGCTATGGGTATTGGAGCGTGGCTCTTTGCCAATGAGCCAAGGTGCGCCGTATTTTTCGGTGAAACTTACCCAAAATTTCATGCCGCCGCGTTTGAAAGTTACCAGCCAAAACACCAAACCCAAATCACCTAGGCCATAAGGGTTAAGATAGTCGTCCTCATGGCGCGGACACAGAAATTTATAAGGCGGTAGCGGCTCTTGGCTCAAGCCGTTTTCGGTAAAAACCAACTCACGCTCATCATTGAATCCGAACCATTCCTGCGGCTTGGCCACAATTTCAGACGGCAGCCATTGACTGCCTTTTTGCCAGATAATTTCGATAGGCTGATAGCCGAAAAATGAGGCATTCATGATGTCTTTGCAGATCTTATAAACATCGACATCAGCGGCCAGCCAATTTTCGACAAAATCCAATACACGATCTTCGACCTCATCGCCGCTGAGTTTCCAATCCAGCCGTGCCACAGCGGCTTTGCGGCGGCGCACGAAGCTGCCGACCAGCTCGTCGCGCAACAATTCGCGGTAAACATGGATTTGCTTGCCCATCTTGCGCAGAATCGGGTCAGGATTAGGCAACCAACCGCCGAAACCGCCTAAAAATTGGCGTGAGACGGCGATATGGCCGGTCAGGTCATCGGGTTTGAAGGTGATGTTGCCATGATTGGTTTTGAGTTTGAAATGCGGTTTTTTCATGGAATTCTCTTTTCAGACGGCCTAAAAGCCATGCGTTGTTCTGCTAATTCGACGCACGCGGCGGCTGGCCACGCGTACCGGTCCGGCATTGAGTTCGCGGCTGGCGTAATGGGCAAGGACAAAGGCAATCGCTGCGTCGCCGTGGCGTTTTTTACCGTCTTGACCTTTGGTTCGGGTGTCCGGAATACGAGGCACGCCTTTGACTAATTCGAACGCACGTAAATCGGTGAGGATGTCTTCATCTCGCGGCAGGCCGTCGAGTGTGCCGTCTTCGAGGGCGGCTTTGAACGGAGCGGTATGGGTGCGGTACCAGTTTTCCGACAGCATCACGGCTTCCACCACTTCTGCGCCGAACGCATCGCGCATGGCTTCGGCCAAAGATTGACCGTTGCCTCGCGCATCCAAGGCCGCGCCGCGCAGATTGGGTAGCTTGGCCAACAGGTGCTGCATAATTTGCTCCTGCTGGGCAAACGGCATATTGCCCAGCTCCAAAACAAACGGCGGTTTTAAAATCAGGTCTTTGCTTTGTAAGAGCGGCACAATCACGGTGCGGTCGCCCGAGCGGGCAAAGTCTTCGCCTACAAAAGAAACACAGGTTTTGTCCAAACCGTCGAGCAGCGGCTGCAGGGTATCGGCTATCCAGTCCGCCACTTCTGCAGCACGGCGCGGTTCGGGCAGCAGGCCGAAGTCGTCGGTCTGGTCGTAGCGGATAACCGGCGTGTATGGGGTCATACGGCTTTCGATTAAGGCACGGTTCAGCCATTTGCCGCCGCCGTTTTTCGGGATACAGTCCAACTCTTCGCTGGCATCTTCACCGTAGAAATCGCGGATTTCCTTACACCACGAGGCTTCGCCTTGGGGTGTCCAATCCTTGCCCAAACGCAGACAGATGCGGCGGTACAAGCCTTGTTCGACCGCTTCGTCAAAGGTAATGCGGTGGACGGAATAAGGTTTTTTCCCTGCACGTACATCGTTAATCAACTCGTTGAACGGGTTGTCTACGCCGTCATGCGTAGAGATGATATGCACCTGGCCGCCCCACATCAGCAAGGCCATTGCCGCTTTAAGCAACTCGCCAAGCTGCTCGTGGAACGCCGCCTCATCAATAATCACGCGGCCTTGTTTACCGCGTAGGTTGGAAGGCCGGCTAGATAAGGCTGTAATGCGGTAGCCCGAGGCAAAACGGATGACAAACGCCAGCACCGACTGGCGGTCGTCGCCTTCGACAAACACTTCCTCGGTTTCTTCGATTTCGCCTGCCGCCAGCTGATAATGCTTCGCCCAGCCTGCACAGTCGCGGATAAACTCCAAGGCCATGTCTTTGTTATAGCCGATATACCATGCATCCATACCTTTGGCGGATGCGGCCAGCAGCGCGGTGTCCGCTGCTTCGCCCCAGCTCAAACCGATACGGCGCGATTTTTCGCATAGTTTCACGGGCGACTGGTCGGCGCACCAAGCCTGCTGATACGGCAATAAGACCGTAGGGGTACGGTCTTCTGATGGGCGGGTATTTCGGATTTCAGACGGCGTCATGATGCAATCCCTAAAATATGCTTGCGGATGGCCTCGACCGATTCTTCAGACAAGCCGCCTTTCTTGGCCTGTTTGGCTACATCTTCGGCGGCCGCCTGTACTTTGGCTTTGACCTTGGCCTGATACTCTTTCAGGCGTGTGCTGGCGGAAATCAGACCGCTAATTTTCTTCGCACCCTCGGCCATCACGCCGAAACGGTCGAGCGCGTTTAATTCTTCGCTGTCCATCTCGCCTATGGCTACCAATGCGTCGAACAGTTCGGTTTGCAGCATGGCCATCAGGGCTTCGCTACGGGTATCGCCTTCATCGGCTGCGCCTTCGGCAATCAGTCGCGCGGCTTCGGTGCTGGATTTGATGGCAGCGAAACGACGTTGCACTTTTTGGCCGTAGCGATGGGCGGCTGAGCGGCTGATTTCATAGCCTTGGTCTTGCAGCCATTCGGCAATGGCTTGGTAGTCTGAAAAACCGTTTTCTACCAGCTTCCGTTCAAATTCATGTCGGACGGCTTCGGGGAGTTTTTCAATGCTGCTGCGTTGCGCCATGCCTAGCTCCATACTTTCTCAGGCCGTGCAATACCGGCACGGCACTCCACCGTATATTCGGCAATATCGACACCTAAACTGGTCAAGTCGGCAAACCACAGGCCGTGCGGGGCTTTATTGAGGTCTACCATTTTGCGGTCAGACAGATAATCAAGTTGTTGGCGTAGCTCCAGTGCGGTGGTTTGCGGGTAAATCGCGTTCATGATGTCCAACAAGAAGGTTTCGCTTGTCGTGTGCGGTCGGGCTTTATTAAGGGTGTTGATAATGTTCCAACGCATACCCTCGCGCCGTTGTTTGGCGATCAGTTCCTGGCTAATCATTTTTTTACGCTTTCCATTTTGTAGATTTCAGTGAGTTTTTCTGCGACGTTGTCGAGTTTGGCTTCGAGGACGACTTGATTACGGATGTAGTCTTCGCGCAGGACGTATGTGAGCGGCAGGCCGGCATTGAATTCCGCCAGTTTGTTTTCCATGATTTCGACTTTACCCTGTAGGCGTTCCTGCTGTTTTTGGCGTTCGTCCTGCTGCTCGCGGAATTGCGCCAGCAGCATTTTGCCGAAGGTGAAACAGATGCCGAGGAATGAGAGTAAAAAGCCGACAAGTTGCCAAAACTCGATGTGAATAAAGGTTTTTTCCATTTTTATGGCCATCCGTGTTCAAAATATTCTTGGCAGACAACGCAGCGTGTACAGCCTTTGACTGCCTGTTGTCTTGCTTTTGGTATCGGCGCACCGCAATCTTCACAATGACTGAGGCTGGCGGTGGTTTCAGACGGCAGTTGATGCTTTGCCAGTGATGCTGCGAGAAAGATGGCTTCGCGTTCGGATGCGCGGTCGGCAAAATCAGTCATTTTTCAGACGGCCTTTCTTGTACCATGTCTGCCAGCCAGAAATTTGTTTTTCCAGTTTTTGGCAGTATTCGCCATAGCGGACGGCGTGGTTTAAAAGTTGTTCGGGAGAGCCGCCACTCAGACGCTCGGGGCGTTCGTGAACGAGCAGCAGCTCGGAAGAGACGGGGGGGATTTCCGCTACGGTAACGGTTTTAATCGTGGCCGAGGGCACGGTTGTAGAGTTGCACGCTGTTAGCGCCAAGGCCGTTAAAACGGCTGCCGTCTTTTTGTACAGTTTCATCAATCTGCTTCTCCAATTGAGCCGCTTGGCGGCCGATTTGCTGATAGGCGGTTGCCAAATCGCGGCTTTGTGCTTGTGCGAAATCAAACCAACGCTGTTTTTCTTCATTAGCCGCTTTGAGCTTTTCGGTATAGAGCTGCTCTGCGACCAAGGCTGAAGCCTGATAAGTAGCAATGATTTCGGCTTTTTCAGCTTCCGCCTTCTTTGCCGAGGACTTATAGCCGCAGAAATAAATCGTTAGTACTGCACCTGCTATCAGCAAAATCAGAATCAAGGTCTGCCAAATAGGGTTAAGCGTTTTCCACATCGTCTTTTCCTTTATGGATTTCAGCGACCTGCGGAATCGCCGCGATGCCGCGTTTGATTAATGCATACCCGCCGACCAATGCGCCATAAGCCCACCAGAGCCATTCCGGCGCATCCGCTGTTTGCGAGAACTTATAGGTCATAGAGGCGGCTGCCACGTTTGCCCATAGTTTGGTATGGCTGATTTTCCCTGTGGCCGGATTAGATACCAAGCCGCCCAACCATTTGAAAAAGGCGGTTATTTGCGACGCTTTTTTTTGGCTGCGCGTTTCGCGGCGGCTACCCCGCTCTTGCGGTGGGCTTGAGTCCAACACCCCTGAGTCGGCATGGCGTAGCGAATGCCCAGGTCGCTGTGGCTGAAATCGGGCAGCATGGCTGCGGTCATTAGGGCGATGAGTGACTTTTTTGACATGGTTTGTCTCCCTTTAATCGGTGTTATCTGCAGACGCATGAATCAGGTTTTGTGCCACGCGGCGAATCCAGCCTTTGCCAAATGATGTGAACGTGCCGAGCTTGGTATAAAACACCAAACGTTCGGCATTGAAACGGAGCAGGAGGTCATTTTCAGGAAGTGAATTGATGGCTTTGAGGCTGACTGCTCCGATAACGCCGTCGTCCGGCACGCCTGCGGCGCGTTGCAGCATACGGGCAGCATTGCCATGACCGTGATTGATGCAGGCATCGAAGAATTGGAATGCAACCGCTTCCGGCATTTGATCGGCGTGATAGCGTTCCCAAAATGCTTGACGGTAAATACCGATCGCCTGTTCGCGCGTCATAGCACGCATGGAGCCGTTGTAGCCGTTTGCCTGTGCGGTACGCTTGGTGATGCCCCAGTTGGTTTCGCCGCCAGGGTCTTTGGGATGATTGACATAGCCACCCTCGTGTGAGAGGACGCGCTCAATGAATTGATTGAATTTGGTGGACATAAAAAATCCCTGTATCTATTGATAGGTACAGGGATTTTAGGTAAGGCCGTCTGAATAAGCCTTTAATGCGAGTTAAAACTTAGTCTTCCTCTTCATCTGGCAAATTTTCTGCTTTTGTTATAGTAGCATGTATTACCGAATCATCAGAAATTCTTTTTACTGCATTTACTTGTAGAAATAATGGGCTTTTAGCCCACTCATTTTGCTGTAAAATTTTCTTATATTTTTGTTCAAAAGAGTCTTCTTGAACAACAGCTGTAAATTTAATACCGCTTCCTTTGGCTTGAATGGTTACTTTAAACTCATCAGGAAGACTAGAATCGACTGCCAAAATACGATATATGCCATCCATTCTTGCTTCTATTGGTTTTTTACGCGCATTTTTAGCAAGTTCCTCAGCCTGCTCTCCTGTAAGTTTAGTATCGTTATCAAGATAAATTTGCTCTGCTTGCGCTAAACACTTGACTGCTTCAGCTTTTGACTCATCTGATAATTCTTTGACAGATTGAACCAATGGTTCTTTAGCCGCAACTTGTGCCAAGATACGCGCTCTCTTGGTTTCTTGTTTTGAAACGAATTTTAACTGTTGTATCAGTTCAATATCTTGTGTTTTTTTGGCTTCTGCTGTTCGTCGCTCTTTACGGTAATCCAAGTAATTCTTGAAAGCACTAGAACCAAACCACATCGCCGCCATAGAAATCAATGTAACAGTCATTTGTGTCCCATTCATCTGTGACATTCCTTGTTCTAATAGCTTGGTAAAGCCCGCTGTAAAATCTAATGAAAAAAGAGAACTGCCTTTTTCAACTCTGACAACAAATTCCAGTTCTTTCTTTTCTTCTTGTGTCAATCGATTGGCATTAGCTTCACCATGTTTGGCTACAGCATAAGCTCGGTTAAGGCCACTTTGTAACTCAATAAATGCCTTCATGATAGTTGGTGTGATACTAGAGTGAAACTCTTCTCCTTCTAATTTTAATTCCAGCTTTGGAAGAGATTTTACCTTAATCTTTCTATTGGAAAAATATTTATCATCCTTGAGGTAATTTTCTAAAATCTGATAAATATCGGCTTCATTTCTAATAATTACAGTTTTCATACTTCCCTTTCAGGTTCCCTTTGAAGCCATCTAAAATCTTTTCAGATAGCCTTTGTTTTATCAGCTATTTATTTTCTACAGGCTCTACAAACATCATCGAAGTCGACTCTTACTATGGTTGTAAAGCGGGTTATTCAGGCTTCGCCATCAAAACCACGCTCGGTAAATTGGTAACAGTGACTTTATAAGCAATCCCACCACGCGCCCATTCTCGGGTTGGCTCTTTTTGAGCATTATGGCTGTCAATCGCCATTTTGATTTGGTCGCCGGTATCACGCAGCAGTGTGCGGTCTTCCGGAGCGGTTGCCGCAATCAAGGCTGCGGCGGCTTTGGACAGTTTTTCCGCTTTTTGAGGCATTGCATCTGTATTCCAGACTACTCGGACGGCAGTAATTTTGTCGGCTTTATCGGTATCAACGGTTAATGTGAGGCCGTCTGAAAAGTCATGCAGCAGATTCCTCCCTTCCGCATTGTCGGTAGGGACAACATGTTCGGGAAGGGTCAGACCGGTTTTTTGGTCGGCAAGCCCTTTATTGGCTGCTGATTGATAGTCGGTATAGCTTACCGGCATGGTTTTTAATTCGGATTGTGCCTGCTCTTGAGGTTGGGCAGATGCCGGTTGTTCTTCAGCTTGGCCGCCACACGCAGACAATGCAACTAAAACCGATAGTGTAAGTAAGATTTTCTTCATGAGTTTCCCTTGGTCTGATTGGTTTATTTCTTATGCTTTTTCGGACATTTCTTACCGTTGCCGCCGGGGTTGCAGTCGCAGGCTTTCCCATCACCATCACGATCTAAACTTTTCCAGCCCGGCTTCTTGGCCAAATAATACTTTTGCGCGGCTTGATGTGTCGGGAAATCTTTGCATTTGACTGCAGCAACAGCCTGATGCGGCATTAATAGACATAAAACAGGCAGTAATGCCGCAAAAATTGTTTTCTTCATAAGTTGTTTTCCTTTGTTAGCTCAGGTCTTTTGAGATTTGGATCACTTGTCCGATGACCTGAATATCGGGGTGGTCTGCCAACATCAATGACATCGGCGGATAGGTTTCGTTGTCCGAAATCAGCAGCAGGCTGCCGTCAATCTGTTTTTGGATGCGTTTGACCCATAGTGTGTCACCGGAGCGGATTACGTAAATCTGTCCGTCGCGCGGGTTGTTTTTAGAGGTGTCTACCAAGAGTGTGTCTTTACTATGAATGGTGGGCTCCATGCTGTCTCCTCGTGCGGTAACGCAATTGAGGTCTTTGGCGAACAGGCCGCGTAACTTAAGCCAGTCTTTGCGATAAGCCAAGTGGTTGGCCGGTTCTGCCACTCCATAGGCGGCCGCGCCATTCCCTGCGGACACTTCTACGTCATACATTGGGATGTATGCGTATTCATCTTTGTCAATTTCCTCTATTGGGTGGAAATTCCCTCCTTTTCCAATCAGCCAGTTTGCATCTATTTGAAAATTTTCCACTATGGATTGGATCATTTCTAGCGGCGGACGCTGCTTTCCTCGCAGTACATCCTTCAATCTGGTTGGTTTTTCTCCAATTTTTTCGGCAAATTCATCAAGTGTAATCTTATTAAATTCAATAACCTGCCTAATTTTCTCCAAAACCATGCCTAAAATTCCTCAAATAAGTGGAAATAAACCTTGCAATAGTGGGATATTTCCACTATTATTTACACAACATTTAACCAAGATTGTTTAAATCTTTAAACAATCGGGAATTTTAACACGAGAACGAAACAGGAGATATTCCGTGAAAGCAGAAAAAATAAAAGCAGGTTTCCGAGAGCGCGGTGAAACGATTAAGGATTGGTGCGATGCGCGTGGCTATGACCCGACTTATGTGTCTCGGATTTTGAATGGAAACGTTAAGGCAAGCCGTGGTAAGGCGCATGAAATCGCGGTTGAGTTGGGGATGAAGTCCAAATTGGATGAAGTGAAACGGAGTGCGTGATGAGTGCTAAAGGCGTACGACTTTTGAAAGTCTTTAAGGCATTGGAAGCCCATCCGATTATAGGTATCAGCAACAAGGAAATTTCAGACGGCCTCGGTATTTCGCCGGTACATGTCAGCCGGGACTTGGAAGACCTGATTGCCGAGGGCTTAGTGGTCAAGCTGGATAACGGCAATTTTGCGTACAGCATTAAAACCTTGCAAATCGCGGAACGTTTCAGACAGCAACAAGAACGTTTGACTGCACGTTTGCAGGAAATTGAACAACGAGTTTATTAAATGCGACGACGTCGTCGCATTTGCAGGAGATAAAAATGGAAGTATTAGGACACGCGGTTGGCGCAACGGCAAACGAACTGGCAATACACAGCATGGCGGTTATGGATCGTTTTTCAAATGGCGAGGCTTACAACGAGGCTGTTTGGATTGAACGTGGACGTTTTGCGGTACGCCAAACAATGGAAGGTATGTTTGAGCTGGGTCGCGCACTCATCATCATCAAAGAGCATACGCCGCATGGCCGTTTTGCTGAGATTGCCGAGAAAGAGTTTGGCTTAGGCCGACGTGAATCGCAACGCTTAATGAATGCCACGTTGCGCTTTATTGACCCAAAAATGAAACAGGCGCAGCCACAGCTGATGAAACTTGGAAAGTCCAAACTGCTGGAGCTGCTGGTGGAAGATGACGACACCTTGTTGGAGTTTGCCGAAGGCGGCGAAATCAACGGCAATACGCTTGATGATGTTGACCGTATGACTGTTAAGGAGCTGCGTGTGGCCTTGCGCGAGAGCCGCGAGACGGCGGAAGCGAAAGACAAAGTCATTGCTGACAAGAACAAGAAGGTCGACGAGCTGGCCGAAAAGCTGGCTAAGAAGCAAACCGGTGTAAGAGAGCCGAAGGCGGAAGATGTGGGCAGTGAATTGACGATGCAGTTATCAAGTCTTGAGGTTGGTATCCGCAGTCAAGTGAGCCGTCTGAAAGATTTGTTCGACCAACTTAATGCGCACAGTGAGGCGCACGGGATTAGTCATCAGGCAAAAATGGTCGGGGCGTTGAATCAGATTATTTTGGATTGCAACGGCATCCGCGAGAGCTACGCTCTACCGATGGAAGCCCCTCAAGATGAGACGCCGGAGTGGTTGGGAGAATAAATCATGAACGCCGGATTGGTAGAAAGACTGACTGAAATCGAGGCTCAAGCCGCTTTGCTTGGACGGGGAGAACGGTCGGAGTATCTGAAACGGTCGGCACAGGATTTAGGGGTATCGCTCGCTACGCTCTATCGGAAATTGGAGTCTGTGAGTGTTAAGCCGAGCCGAAAACGGCGAAGCGATGCCGGTAAAACGGAACTGAAGCTGGAAGAAGCCAAACTGATTTCGGTTGTACTGGTGGAGGCCATGAGGCGCAACGGCAAGCGGTTGATGTCGGTCAAGCAAGCAGTGGAGATGCTGCGAGCCAACGGCAAAATCGAGGCGGCGCGGATTGATGAGGAAACGGGGGAAGTAAGTCCTCTTTCTGAAAACACCATTACCCGGGCTTTACGAGAGTACAAGCTACATCCCGACCAATTACTTCAGCCTGATCCTGTCAGCCGTATGAAATCTGAACATCCGAATCATTGCTGGCAAATCGACCCTAGTTTGTGTGTTTTGTATTACCTGCCGCGACACGGCAAGGATACGGGGCTTAGGGTGATGAAAGAGGAGGAATTCTACAAAAACAAACCTAAAAATGTTGTGAAGATTGAGCAAGACCGCGTGTGGCGTTACACCGGCACCGACCATGCCAGTGGAACGATTGTCGCCCGGTACTACTTCGGTGGCGAGACGAGTGCGAACTTGTGCGATTTCTTCATCTTCATGATGCAAGCCAAGGAGGATGTACATAAGGATCCTATACGCGGTGTGCCGCGCATGGTCATGCTTGACCCGGGAAGTGCGAATACGTCGTCTGCTTTTAAAACGCTGTGCAAGTCGCTTGATGTGCATGTGCAGATCAATAAACCCGGCAACCCCCGTGCCAAAGGTCAGGTAGAGAAAGCCAATGACATTGTGGAAACGTCATTTGAAAGCGGTTTGCGCTTTACCGAGGTGCACGATATCGACCAACTGAATGCCCTGGCAGAGCGTTGGATGCGTTACTACAACGGTACGCAGATTCACAGCCGTCACGGTATGACCCGCTATCAGGCGTGGAACAAAATCAAACCGGAGCAGCTGATCCTGCCGCCTCCTGCGGAATATTGTCGTGAGCTGGCAATCAGTGCGCCAAAAGAAGCCAAGGTATCGGCTGATTTGGAAATACGCTTCGGCGGTCGTTTCTACAGTGTGAAAGCCATTCAGGGCATATTGGTTGGGCAGAAGGTTTTAGTAGCCAAAAACCCTTGGGAAGAGAACGGAGCGCGAGTAGCAACGTTTGATGCAGACGGCCGCGAAACATGGGTGGCTGTGCCGGAAGTGGTGTTTGACGATATGGGCTTCAGAGCCGATTCGGCAGTCATCGGTGAGGAGTACAAGGCACCGGGCAATACTGCTACCCAGCAACATGCGAAGGAACTCGACAAGATGGCTATGGGTGCGGAAACGCTGGAACAGGCCGCAGCCAATCGAAAAGGCAAGGCTGTACCGTTCGGTGGATCTATAGATCCATTCAAGCACCAAGAAGATACGCTCGCTACACGCAATACGCTCTATTTGGAGCGTGGCGGCCAGCAGATGGAATACAACCGGATGGAAGTCGCCGAGCAGGTATTGAGCAAGGTGGAAATAGCGAAGCTGTTGAAGCCGCGTATCGAAGCCGAAGGTGGCGACTGGAAACAGGCTGTTGCGCTCATTACCAAACACTACCCAGGCGGTGTGGCCGCCAGTCAGTTGGAAGCGGTTTTTGACAAGCTGAAAACGGCAGGCCGTCTGAAATTACATAAAACCGGTTAGGCAAATGCGACGACGTCGTCGCATTTGTAGAGAGGAAAACGATGAAACAAAGTTTTCAAAAAATCGGCAAATCCTATGCCGCCGTCGCAGCCGAAATCGGATGCAGCAAGCCAATGCTGGTAGCGGTAGTCAATCACGGGCAATGGCCGAAAAAAAACGCAGCCGAGCTGCGAAGGAAATTGAAACAATTTTTTGAAAAGAATGGTGCGGAAATCCCAGCGAGCCTGAGAAACGAGCCGGAAACCGCACCTGCCCAAGCAACTTACGAAGACAAGGACAATGAGATGTTACTACGAAAAGCAACCCTGAACCAAGCCGCAAAACAGCATTTTGGATTATTCCGCGACCCGTTCAACGATGAAATCCAGTCGGCAGACGATGTGTATATGACGTCAGATGTGCGTTATGTACGTGAGGCAATGTTTCAGACGGCCTGTCATGGCGGTTTTGTGGCAGTGGTCGGTGAAAGCGGCGCGGGTAAATCTACACTGCGCGAAGACCTGCAAGACCGTATCAACCGCGAAGGCCGTCAGATTGTGTTGATTGAGCCTTATGTGCTGGCAATGGAAGACAACGACCAAAAGGGCAAGACACTCAAAGCGGTACATATCGCTGAGGCAATTTTGGAGGCGGTTGCGCCTGGAACAAGCCCGAAACGCAGTCCGGAGGCTCGTTTCCGCCAAATCCATCGCGCTCTGACTGAAAGCGCAAAAGCCGGTAACAAGCACCTGCTGCTGATTGAAGAGGCTCATGGCCTGCCTCTGCCGACCCTGAAACACTTGAAACGCTTTTTTGAGCTGAAGAACGGTTTTGAACGACTGCTCGGCATCGTCTTAATCGGACAGACGGAGTTGGCGCAAAAGCTCAGCGAAAACAATCCTGCTGTGCGCGAGGTGGTGCAACGTTGCGAGGTGGTTACCCTCCTGCCTCTGACTGACGGCAAGCTGGAAGGTTATTTGAAACACAAGTTTGCCCGGGTCGGTGCAGATGTTTCAAAAATCTTGAACCAAAGTGCAGTGGATGCAGTAGCGGAACGTTTAACTGTGAAGAGCAGAACGAGCAAAGGGATTGAACAGAACAGTCTGCTCTATCCTCTGGCCGTCAATAATCTTGTGGCTGCGGCGATGAATCAGGCGGCGGAATTGGGGTTCGAGCTTGTTGACGGCGATGTGGTACGGGGAGTGTGAGATGAGTATGCGTACGAAAATTAAAGTTATCTGTTTGTGTTTCATCGTTGGGGCCGGTCAAGCTTTTTTGTTGGAAACCATTAGTAGTAAATCTGTACAGCCAAACTGCGATAAAGAGGTTGCCGACCAGTTATGGGAGACGGTGTATGGCGGAATGAGCGATACGGACAAAATGGCAGGCGTGGTTTTGGAACCCATCGGAGCGGAAAAATGAACAGGGATTACAGCAAAATCAAAGTGTCGGTATGGCGCGAAAAAGGCGGTCATCTTGTCACTGAGCTGACAACGGTGTCGGGTAAGTTTGTGATGATGTATGTGTCATCTCGGCTATCGGATGAAATTGAGGATGTGGTTCAGACGGCATTGCGGTGTTTGAGCCGTAAGGATTTGGAGATGGTGAGATGACAATTTATCTAAATATCGCCCGTGACGGCATTATCAAGGTTACTCAGGATGCTGCTTTGGGAAACCAAGAAGGCGATACAGATTACCTGAGTAAAGAGCTGAATGAGGGCTGTACGCTTGAAGAAGTTTATGCGGTTGTCGCTGCAAATACATCTTGGAGAAATGGGTTGTTTTATTTCCCTCCAGTGGATGTAGAAGATGGAGATCAGGCATGTGATGCAGCTATTGATTTTTCCGACTTGGTTTATTGCAGCCTCAAAAGTCTGATGGAGGCAAGAACATGAAAGTACGCTGCCCTACCTGCGGTGCGGTGATGAGCTTGGATGTCTTAATCGCGCATGACGATGCCCGTGAAGCCCTGATTGCTCTAACCGGCATTTCGGACGAGCTGGTCAAAGCGATGTTGCGGTATTTGACACTGTTTCGTCCGGCTGAAAAGGATTTAAGTTTTAACAGAGTTTCAAAGCTATTGGGAGATTTGCTGCCTATGATTCAGGCAAGGATGGTCGAGCGCAACCGTAAGCAATATGCAGCTCCCCGTGAAGCATGGATTTGGGCTGCAAACCGATGTATTGAGGCGCGTGACTCAGGCCGTCTGAAAACTCCCCTAACAAGTCACGGGTTCTTACTGGAAAACATCACATTTTGGCAGCCGGAAAAAATGGCTTCAACTCCTGTCTGTAATGTGGTTGAGTCAGGGACAAAGCTTCGTGCCGGTGTGGGGAATTTGATGGAGTGGGCAGGAAATGGAGAACCAGCATGAATGGTTGAAAAAGGAAATCGCCAAAGGGTTTATGTTGCTATCGGCCTTAAATCTAAAAGGCCGCCCGGCTGCCAAAGACCTGACGGCGGTAGCCCAAGTATGGTACGGCCTTCTGCTCAAACAAAAATGGCAGCCTGATCGTGATGTGTCAAGGGTAAAAATGGCGTTTGAGAATATCGCTGTCTTACAGAACGAATGGCCGAATCCATCTGACTTAATCCGCTATCTGCCGCCTTTGGAAATAAAGATGGTGCCTAGGTTGGATGAAAAACATACTCCTACTACATACGGTAAACAGCAAGCAAAAGCATTGAAACAGAAGTTGGCAGTATTGAAAACTGCGCCCTGCATGAACAGGGAATGGATACACGGCCAACGACACCGTACAGTGGATGAATGTAGAAAGATATATGCCGACAGGCAGAAAGGTATTAAAAATGAATGAACTGGATTTGAGCAAATACCGCAAAGATGCCAAAGGTAATTTGGTGCCGGTAGACAATATTAAGGAAATGGATTTATTGCGCGACGAGCTGGTCATGGAGCTGGCAGGAAAGGCTCGGTCGGTACAAGAAAAGATTGTGGATTTCAAACGTGGTGCTGTTGAGGATATTGCGGCCTTTGTACAGCTCTCCGCCGACCGTTACGACGTATCGTTGGGCGGCAAGAAAGGCAATGTCACTCTTCACAGCTTCGACGGGCAATATCGTGTAAATCTTGCTATGCAGGACACACTGGTCTTTGATGAAGGTCTGCTTGCCGCCAAGGCCTTGATTGATGAGTGCATCAATGAGTGGACCGAGGGTAGCCGGACGGAGTTGAAAACGCTCATTAATGCGGCATTCCAGGTTGATAAAGAAGGCAATATCTCTACTGCTCGTGTTCTTGGGCTGCGCCGGTTGGCAATTAAAGATGAGAAATGGCAACGCGCTATGGATGCTTTGAGCGATAGTTTGCAAGTTCATACAAGCAAGCAATTTGTACGAATTTACGAACGTGGTCAAGACGGCGAGTATCAGCTGATGAACTTGGATATTGCGAAAGTGTGACCATGCTGCTGTTTTTATTTTCTGCCTCAATCTTCGTCTATTGGTTAATCCACTTGGTATTTCGGGTAGACGATTGGAAAGACCAAGATGAAGACAACTGGCTGGACGGAGAAGATTAAAGAGTTTAACCGCGCGGCACGGTCTGCCGCTTTTATTAAATCATTTGGAGTTAATCATGCATAAAACTGAATTGGTGGCCGCATTGGCCGAAAAAGCAAACGTAAGCAAATCTACTGCAGCTGATGTCTTGAATGCCTTTGAGACTGTTGTGACTAACGAGCTGATTGCCGGTGGCGAGGTTCGATTAACCGGTTTCGGTACGTTCTATGTTGTAGACAAGGCAGAACGTCAAGGTCGTAACCCTAAGACCGGCGAGGCATTGGTCATCGCTGCCCATACTACGCCTAAATTTAAAGCCGGTACGGATTTGAAAAAAGCAGTCAATCCATAGCCAGGCTATAAAAAAGGCCGTCTGAAAGTTTCAGACGGCCTTTTTTATTTGCCAAATGACTACCGGCAAATGTAGAATCAGGCATAATATATTGATTTATTTAAATATATGAAACAACGTTTCAGTATGTGAAAAGAAAGGATTAGCATGGAAACGGCAAAAGCGAAAAAACAGCGTTTAATCCGTCTGATTCACGTCGGTAAAACGCAGTTGATGATGGCCGATAGCGAGTACCGTACGCTATTGGCCAATATTTCGCGCGGGAAAACGAGCAGCACTAAGTTGTCGGTCGATGAGTTAGAACTGGTGGTAACGGCTCTGAAGGCGCGTGGTTTTGTAGTAACGACAAAAGCGCAGGCTAAAAGTGACAAGCCGGATATTAAAGTCCGGCCTGCCCATCCTGCAGTTGATGGCCAAATTAAAAAAATACGTGCGTTATGGCTTGAGCTACACGGTATCGGTGCAGTAAGAAATCCGTCCGAGCTGGCTTTGGGCAGATTTGTAAAGCGTATGGTCGGCGTTGATTATCATGGCTGGCTTGATATTGATAATGCACAGAAGGTCATTGAACACTTGAAACAATGGTTGTTACGCGAGGAAAGAAAACTGGAGGTGCTAAGTGGCTGATGAACGCGTACCCGAGCTGGTGACCGATTTGGAAGACCAAATGTCTGCCTGTTTATGTTCTGAGCTGCCGATGTTGGATAAAACTCAGGCGAAGGTGGTAAGTAAGAAGGTGGCAAGATTCATTACGGACAACTGGGGAGGCCAATTGATTTATATCCCGAAGAACCATATCGGCAAGGTATCGGAAAGAGACCAACAGGTATATCGGGAATTTAATGGTAAGAATCATGCAGCGTTAAGTAAGAAATTTGATTTAACTGTTCAACAAATCTATCGCATTGTGAAAGCAGTCGGAGATGCGGAAAGGTCGAAAAGACAGACTGATTTGTTTGGATAAGTCTCGTAATAAAACGGAATGGCGGTCAGGTTTTATCCTGACCGCTTTTATATTGCGTTTCTCGTCTTGGTCGGGGGTTTGCCTACCCTGAGCCATAAACTCGCTAAAAATGCCGTTTTTGCGCATTTTGAGTAAAACATGTTTTAAACCGCATTAAAAGCTGTTTCAGACGGCCTTTGTCAAAATAGCCTCATCAATCCGATGGGGCTTTTTTGTGAAAAAGTTGTTTGAAATTTTTAAATCCGGCACGCGTACTGACAATAACGGCCGAAAAGTGACGATTACCGATGCGGATGTGGCTCAGGCAGCTGCGGCTTATGATCCAAAGCTGCATGAAGCACCACTGGTTATCGGCCATCCGAAGACCGATGCTCCGGCCTATGGCTGGGTGGGCAGTCTGCAAGCCGATGGTGGTGTGCTGTCAGCCGATTTTGCGCAAATGGACGATGATTTTGTCAGTCTTGTACAAAGCGGCCGCTACAAAAAAGTGTCGGCCAGTTTCTATCCGCCCGACAGCCCGAGCAATCCGAAGCCAGGCTCTTGGTATCTGCGCCATGTCGGTTTTCTCGGTGCGCAACCACCTGCGGTAAAAGGTTTATCCGCCATTAATTTTGCTGAAGACGATGAGTATGTCGAGTTTTCCGAATATGCACACCGCCGCACGGCCTCGATTTTCCGCCGTCTGCGTGAGTGGCTGATTGAGCAGTACGACGCGGCCACCGCCGATAAAGTAGTTGCCGATTGGGAAATTCGCGACATTGAAGAATCGGCAGACTGGCAGCCCGAACCGCCCACACCGGCATTTGCCGACCCTGTAACCCCAAACGAATCTCAAACCCATGAAAACAAGGAGACCTCTATGTCGCCCGAAGAACAACTGGCAGCCGAAAAAGCCGCCCGTGAACAAGCCGAAGCTAAGGCAGCCGCTGCGGAAGCAGAGCTGAAACGCTTGCAAGACGAGCAAGACCAAGCCTTGCGTGAAGGTCAACATGATCAGAATGCCGAATTTGCCGAAGCCTTGGTAAAAGAAGGCCGTCTGAAACCCGCTGATAAGGATTTGGTGGTGCAGGTATTGGACTTCGCAGAATACCCCGAACATACCAGCGTCGATTTTGGCGAAGGCAGCACCATTGGCGAAGCGTTGCGCCAATTCTTGCGCAACCTGCCGGAAGTATTGCCAAGCGGCCACTATACCAAAGGGACTACTCCTATAGCTTCCTCCGGACTGCCGGCCGATTTTGCCGAAGCGGCTAATCCTGATGCGCTGAGCCATCACGAACGTGCTGTGGCTTTAGCAGCTAAAGAAGGCATCAGCTACGAAGAAGCGGCACGCCGTACCGCCGTTTAACCCAAAAGCGACGATGTCGTCGCATTTCAATTTGAAAGGATGAACGATGAGTTCACATTTGCGCCGCCTTCGCGGTCAGGTCGATCCAGTTTTAACCAATCTGGCAGTCGGTTATAAAAACGCGGAATTTATTGCCGAGAAAATTTTCCCTCAAGTATTCACTGATAAAGAAGGCGTACAGGTGCCGGTGTTTGGCAAAGGCTCTTTTGTCGAATACGACACAAAGCGTGCCGTCGGTGCGGCGTCTAATGTGATTACGTTGGATGCGCCGAACTATCTGCCGATTGTGTTGGAAGAACACGATTTAGCGGCTGGTGTGGATTACCGTGAGCAAGCGGAATCGCTGTTTAACGAGCAAGCCAAAGCTACCCGTCGCGCTACCAAGGGTGTGCAACTGCGCCAAGAAATCGAAACGGCTGCTTTGCTGCAGGCGAAATCTGCTTATCAGAGTGGTCACACTAAAGATTTGGCGGCCACGAAAAAGTGGAGTGCCGATAATTCAGATCCGTTGGCCGATATTGAAAGTGCACGTGAAACCGTCCGTGCAGCTTGCGGTGTGCGCCCCGGCGTATTGGTAGTAGGTGCCAGCGTGTTGTCTCAACTCAAGCGCAATAAGGCTCTCCTCGCCTCTCTGTCCGCCAATGACCGTAAATCTCTCTTGACTGTCGAGCAGTTGAAAAACCTGCTGGAACTGGATGACATCATTGTCGGTCAGGCTGTTTCATCTGTTGCAACCGGCAAACCCACCAAGGACGTTTGGGGCAAATTTGCCAGCCTGATTGTTCGACCCGATTTGGTTTCAGACGGCAATGACGAAGGCGAACCTGCATTCGGTTATACCTTCCGCCGCCGTGGCATGCCTGTGGTCGACCGTTATGAAGAAGTTGGCGGCAAAGTCGAATACGCCCGTTATACCGATATCCGCAAAGCGGCTGTGGTGGGTAGTGCGTGCGGTTTCTTGTTTGAAAACGCAGTAGATTAATTGACAAGGCCGTCTGAAACGAAAGTAGTAACCAGTCTGTGAAACAGTGGGGAAGTAATTTCAGACAGCCTATGGAGAAAAGATGTTTCAAATTACCAAGGAAGCTTTGGAACAAAAAATAGCCTCAGTTTCGTTTTCGCGTATCGGTGAAACGACCACGGTTTGTTCTCTGACTTTGGATAGCGGCTTCGTCGTAATCGGTCAGTCTGCCTGTATCGATCCAAAGGCATTTAACGAAAGTATCGGCTGCGATCTTGCCCGTGAAAATGCCTTAAACAAGCTTTGGGAGCTTGAGGGTTATCACGTTAAAGAAACTTTATACGCTGCCAAGATGGCACAGGAGTAAAACATGGCACAAACAAAACAAGTAGTTTTGGTAACTACCATTACCGCAACAGGCGCGATTGTGAAAAACCGCTTTGTTAATTTTAAAGGCGCACAGGCTAAAGTCGGCGAGGCCGTTTTGGGTGTCGCTCCATATGATGTTGAAACTGGTGATACTGCTGCAGTCGATGTGGTCGGTATCGCTGTTGTCGAATCAGGTGGCGCAGTGGATATCGGTGCCGAAGTAGGCGCAGACGCACAAGGCTGTGCAGTATCCAATGCAGAGAAACCTGTTGGTACGGCTATGACTGCTGCAACCGCCGCAGGTGAAACTGTTCGTATATTGTTGAAAGGTTAATCATGGTTAAGGTTTATATCGCAAACACTGCATTGATTCTTGAAGACGAAGCCGGTAAGCAATTCCGTGTGGAAGCAGGCGAAGCTATTGAGCTGACACCTGAACAATACGAATCAGTGGCCGCTCATGTAACGCCGACGGTAACTACAGGCGAAGAGCTGGATGCACAACAGGCAGAAGCTCAAGAGAAAACGCCGTCTGAAGAAGAGCCTGAGTCCAAAAACAAAACGCAACGCAAAACAAAGGCGGACGCGTAATGTACTACATCAACGCCGAGAATATGCTCAAGGCTATGAGTAAGCCGGAATTGGTGCAGTTGACCAACGATGAGCCGCGTGCGACTGAGCCGGATATGGCGGTAGTGGATGAAGCCATCCGCTATGCCAGCGACTTGGTTGACGGCTATTTGCGTGGACGCTATCCGCTGCCTCTCAAGTCGGTGCCGACGGTGTTGCCGCCATTGTGTATCAACATTGCCCGCCATTTCCTGCACTCGCGCCGCATCAATCGGGCGGATTTTCCGAAGACGGTGGAGACTGCCTACAACACGACTCTGAAAACGTTGGAAGCCATCCGCGACGGCAAAATCCATATCGGCGTTGATACTTTGGACAAAGAGGCGCAGCCGGAGCCAGGTGCGTATCACACGCGTGGCGGTTCGCGTATTGACATGACGGGGTATTGATTGTGAGTGCGACACGTCCTGTTATTGACGCGGTAGTTGAGCATTTGCAGACGGCCATTCCATGGGTCATCGTGGAAGCGTTCCCCGAAAGGCCGTCTGAATACCAGTTTATCCACCCGACCGGTGCGATTTTGGTGGGCTACGGTGGCAGTAAGTTCACTGATTTGGAACATTTGGGCAACATTGCCCAGCAGCGCGACATGACGCTGGTGTTAACCGTTATCGGCAGCAATCTGCACGGCGATGAAGGCACGCTGGCGATTTTAGACGAAGCCCGGTTGGCGATTGTCGGCTTCCGCCCTCCAAACTGTCTGCCGTGTCATTTATTGCAAGAGCGTTTTTTAAACGAAGATGCCGGTGCATGGCAGTATGAGCTGACCGTTCAGACGGAAACTCAACAAGTCGAAGTTTGTAAGCCCAATACCAATCCCTTGCTCATTAAGGTGCATGGCCGCTTGAATGGAAATGCATTAAACCCTGATTTAAAACCTAAGGAGAATTCATAATGGCAGCAGCCTATCATCATGGTACGGAGACCATCCGTATTGACGGTGGTTCTAATCCTGTCTATACCGTTGACGGTGCGATTACGGCTATTGTCGGTACTGCACCAGTCGGTGCGGTCAACGAATTGACTGTGTGTCAAACCAAGAAAGACTTTGCACAATTTGGCGGTGAGCTGACCGGTAAAGGCTTTACATTGCCTGACGCGGCCAATATTTGGACACGTTATGCTTCTGGTGTGGCTTATGTGATTAACGTGTGCGATCCCGCACGCCATAAGACCCAAGTACAGAACGAAGTATTGACCGTCGACAGCAATACCTTGACGGCCTATACCGCCAAACCTGCACTGCTTGCCGGTTATGCCCTGACTGACGGCGCATCCGCACTGACCGAAGGCCAGCACTACACCATCAACACGCTAACCGGCGAGATTGTGTATAAAACCAAACCGACCGCCCCGAAAATCAGTTACAGCTACGTCGACCCGACCAAAGTAACAGAGGCTGACATCATCGGTGCATATGTCGCGGCTACCGGAAAGCGCACGGGCTTGGAGCTGCTCTCAGAAGGCTACAATCGCCAAGGTGCAGATGCCAAAATCATTATTGTGCCGAATTACGACAAAACGGCTACCGTCGCCGCCAAAATGATTACTGTGGCCGACAACCTGAATGCAATTGCCTATATCAACGCACCTGAAGGCACGACCTTGAGCAAAGCTCTCGAAGGCCGTGGACCATTGGGTACGATTAATTTTCAGACATCAAGCGACCGTGCCGAGCTGTTTTTCCCGCATGTGATCGGTCTGTTGGGTATGGAATCACTGGCTACCCACGCTGCCGGTCTGCGCATGAAGACCGATGTTGAGCAGGGTTATTGGTTCAGTAAATCAAACCGCGAACTCTTGGGCGTAACCGGCGTGGAAATCGGTCTGACTGCTCGCGCCGACGACCCGCAGTCCGAAACCAACCGCCTGAATGAAAAAGGCATTACGACTGTCTTCAATTCCTACGGTACAGGCTATCGTATGTGGGGTAACCGCCTTGCCTGTTTCCCAACTACTTCTCACATCAAGAACTTTGAGGTAGCCCAACGTACCGGCGACTTGATTGACGAGTCCATCCGTCGCGCCGAATTGCAATATGTCGACCGCCCGATTGACGAAGCCTTGCTCGACAGCCTGCTGGAAACCGTCCGTACCTACATGAGTACGTTGCCGTCCATCGTCGGCTTCTCTCTGAGTTTGGACTACGACTACGATTTGGTCGACGCATTCAGCAAAGGCCAAGTCCCCATCGTATATTCCTACACACCGAAAATCCCGGCCGAACGTCTGACCAATACCTCGGTCATAACCCGAAAATATCTGGCCAACTTGGTCAGCGGCAGCAATTAAGGAGCTGAAACATGGCGCAATTAAATGCAATCTACAATGCCAACGTCTATATCGACGGCAATAATCTGTTGGGCAAGGCCTCTGAAATTACCGCGCCCGAAGTCGAGTACACCATGGATGAAGTCACCGGCTTGGGTCTTTTCGGCACCATCAAGCTGCCTAGCGGCATGGAAGCATTGGAATCCGAAATTAAATGGAACAGCTTCTATCCCGAAGTGGCTGCGCGTAGTAAAAATCCGTTTAAAGCGGTGCAGCTGATGATTCGTTCCAACCTGCAAACATTCGACGCAGCAGGTTTGCAGAAAGAAGTGCCGATGGTCACTACCATGACCGGCACATTCGGCAAAGATGCGTTGGGTGGCTTTAAACCAAAAGAAAAGGCAGAGTTTTCCAGCACCTTCCATGTAAATGAAGTACGCCAAGTCGCTGATGGTCGAGAGCTCTTCTACTACAACTCCTTCAATAATATTCTGCGCGTTGACGGCGTAGATGTATTGGCACAGATGCGTAAAAACATCGGTGCATAAGTATTAAAACACATTAAAAGCCGGTTCAGACGGCCTTTGGCAGAATTGCTGTATCTTTCTTGGGTACAGCAATTTTTTATTGATTTTCAAAAGGATTAAATGATGACTGAAGCACAAAAACTGCAAGAAAACTTGGGTGCAACCAAAACTGTAAAGCTTAAATATCCTGTACGTTTGGCGACGGGCGAAAACCTGACCGAACTGAAACTGCGCCGTCCGCGTGTGGGTGATTTGCGTGCTGTGGCGCACTTGAGCAGCGATGCCGAGCAGGAGTTGACGATTTTCGCGCGCATCACAGGTTTGGTGCCTGAAGATTTGGACGAGCTGGATTTGTATGACTACAAACAGGTGCAAGACTGGTTTCGTCGCTCACAAGAAGACGAAGCCGCTGCTGAGTAATGAAGAAGCTGATGAGCAGCTTTTGAATGCTGTTGCTGATTTGGCTTGGTGGTTTGGCTGGAGCGTACAAGAGGTGTATGCCTTGCCGCTTGATGAGTTTGAAGACTGGCAAAAAGCAGCAGCCCGCCAAATCAAGGCGGGCTACAGGAAGTCTTCAATTTAGTTTCGGGTAAAAAATTTATAGAGAATACCCAAAAAGGCGATGAGTAATATTACTGGAATTAAAGTGAGCGGAGCGAAAATGCCGTAAGCAATCCCCATCGCCCAATTTCCTTTAATGCTACCGATTATGAATCCTAGAAGGATTGCTGCTGAAACCAGTTTTTCAGCTGGGAAATCGATAGCAAAATCAAAAAATTTATTCATTTTTAAATCCCTCAATATCTACTTAGGATAATAAATCATGTCCGCAGATTTGGCAATCGGTGTAAAGGTCGGTTTTGCTGCCGGTGCAGCGATTTCAGGTCTGAAAAGTCTTAAAGGTTCAATCAAAAGTCTGAATGACGAACAACAACGCTTGTCTGCACGGCAACGTTTGATTGGTCAGACTTTACAAAATCCGCTGCGGATGTCACGGCAACGCGTAAATGAATTGCGGCGTGAATATACCCAACTTGGCACAGCTATCGATAAAGTTCGTAAAAAACAACTCAAACTTTCCAATATTGATACAAAACTTGGTCATCTGAAAGAACAGCGTGGAAAAATGCGCGAACAGGTAATGTCAGTTGTATCAATTGGTGCGACGGCTGTTGTCCCGGTCAAATTGGCCATGGACTTTGAATCTTCAATGGCTGATGTGAAAAAAGTCGTGGACTTTGATACACCACAGCAATTCAAGCAAATGGGCAATGATATTCTCGCCCTAACCCGCAAAATTCCAATGGCGGCAGAGGAATTGGCCGCTATTGCTGCTTCGGGCGGTCAACTTGGTATAGCTCGGAACGATATTATTGGCTTTACGGAAACGATTGCCAAGATGTCGGTTGCTTTTGATATGTCCGCAGATCAGGCCGGTGAAAGTATGGCTAAGCTGGCCAATGTCTATAAGATTCCTATTGAGCAGATTGGTAAGCTTGGCGATGCAATTAACCATTTATCCAATAATAGCCCCGCAAAAGCTTCAGATATTGTCAATGCATTAGGACGTGTCGGTGGTGTGGCCAAACAGTTTGGATTGACTGAGCTACAGACTGCCTCTTTAGCAAATACTTTTATCAGTTTGGGTAAGTCTCCCGAGGTTGCCGGTACGGCAATTAATGGGATGCTGACCAAGTTGATGACTGCCGACAAACAAGGGAAAAAATTTCAAGCAACCTTGCAGATGATGGGCCTGGAATCAAAAGATTTGAAAAAAGCGATTTCCGAAAATGGGGAACAAGCTTTACAGGATTTTTTGAAGACGTTGAATAAGCTGCCCAAAGAACAACAAATGGGTGCATTGGTTGATTTATTCGGATTAGAGTACGCGGATGACATCGCAGTCTTGGCTGGTAATGTAGATCTTTACGAGAAATCAATCAGAGCTTTAAAGGATACAGGAAAAGATGGCAAGTTGAGTTTCGAAGGTTCAATGAGTAAAGAGTTTGCTGCTCGCTCAGAGACTACAGCTGCCAATTGGGAAATCTTTAAAAACAGCTTGAAAGAGTTGGGGATTGTTATTGGCTCGACATTACTACCAGCGATTAATTCTTTAATGTCATCTATCGCGCCCATTATTCATAGTATTTCTGATTGGGCGGCTGCCAATCCTACATTGACCCGTACACTGATTGGTTTTATAGGTGGTTTGGCCTTATTTAAAACCACGCTCCTTGGCGGTATGTTTATCGTCAATATCTTCCGCACGGGGATTTTACAGATTACCGGCCTGTTCATGCGTTTAGGCATGTTATTGATGGCCAATCCTATTGGTATTGCTATAGGCTTGTTAGCTGTGGCTGCATATTTGCTTTATGACAATTGGTCTGCTGTCGTTGGTGGTGCAAAGGCATTATGGCAAAGCTTGGTAACATTTTTCAGTGGACTTTGGGCAAAAATCACAGCCTTCTTCAGTAGTGGCATAGGCAATATTGCAGAAACCATTCTCAATTTTTCAC